>JANPBY010000111.1:0-3093 GCA_031430645.1 Actinomycetes bacterium | reverse complement strand
TCTGCCGCTGCCGGCGGGACCCTCGATGCTCGCGAGGTGTCCGCGTGGTTCGGCTCCCACCACGCGCTCGACCGGGTCTCGCTCATGATGGCCTCGGGTGAGGTCATGGCACTCATCGGCCCGTCTGGCTGCGGCAAGTCGACGTTCCTCCGCAACCTCAACCGGATGCACGAGCTGATCCCTGGCGCGACGATGGCCGGAGAGGTCCTGCTGGACGGCGACGACATCTACTCGGCGGAGCGAAGACTCACCGACGCCCGCCGCCAGATCGGCATGGTCTTCCAGAAGCCGAACCCGTTTCCGGCGATGAGCATCTACGACAACGTCGTGGCCGGGCTCCGGCTCACCGGCGCCAAGGCCGGAAAGGACGAGAAGGACGAGCTCGTCGAGTCGTGTCTCACGAAGGCAGGTCTGTGGAAGGAGGTCCGTGACCGCCTGCGCAACCCGGGCGGAGGGCTGTCCGGGGGTCAGCAGCAGCGCCTGTGCATCGCCCGCTCGCTCGCGATCAGACCCAAGGTCCTGCTCATGGACGAGCCGTGCTCGGCCCTCGACCCGACCTCGACCCGCCGCATCGAGGAGACCATCGTCGAGCTGGTCCACGAAGTGACCATCGTCATCGTCACCCACAACATGCAGCAGGCCCAGCGGGTCAGCGACCGCTGCGCCTTCTTCCTCGCCGAGCTCGGCAAGCCGGGCGTCATCGTCGAGCACGGCCCCACGGACATCATGTTCTCGGACCCGCAGGACTCGAGGACCCTCGACTATGTGAACGGCCGATTCGGCTGAACAGCCGACTCGGCGGCTCGGCCACCCGGTCGGATCAGGCGTGCGAGCCTTTGTGACCGCTGTCCGTCGGGCGCGAGCCGGCTGACCCGGGGACCCCGCGCGGCGGGGTCTCGGGCAGGCGCGCGCTGTCGGACGATGCCTCGGAGCCGGTCGCCGAAGCGTCCTCGACCGGTGTCCTAGAAGTCCGTCGACTCAGCACCACCAGGCCGACCAGCAGTGCCAGCCCCACCGCTCCGCTGGCGATCGCCAGCCAGTCGAGGGCAGTCCGAGCCTTGACCAGCGTGACGGTCTTCTCCGTGGGCACCACCACGAGGTAGTTCGCGGTGGCCCGGTAGGGACCGTCGGCCCCGGTCACCTGCCAGCCAGGGTAGGCCGAGACGCGGACGATCACGGGCGTCCCCGTGCGCTGCACGGTGAAGGACACCCGATCGGCTCCGAGCACGATGTCCCGGACGCCCGCGGGCTCGACCGGCGTCACCTGCGGCAAAGCGCTGAGGCTCGCTCGGGGCCACGACGGGGGCCCGGACTGCACGAGCGGGACCTGGTCGAACGTCTTCGCCCTGAAGTAGGCGTTGGAGACTGCCTCCCACTCGGCGTCGGACAACGTCGGTGCGAAGACCGCCGGGAGGGCGGTGAGGCTGGCCGCTGCGACGCCCTTGTCGACCTCCCACATCGCCCATGGCCCTGCTTCGGCCACCAGGGCGAGCCCGGAGGTCGCCTTGGCCTCGGTTGCCGGCCGGCCACCGTGCGTGAGGTAGTAGCGGATGCCCATGGACCGAAGGCGATCGATGCCGCCCTGCGCCAGCGTGAAGTTGAAGACGGGGCGGTTGGGGAGGAGCTGCTCGGTGGTCTGCGACACCAGGCTCTTGGTGAACTGCATCGCCGGCGCGGTCATGCTCGAATCGACGAGGACGCCGTCGGCGGCCGGGATGCAGCCGTCTGTCCAGATGGCGGACTGCCAGAACACCTGTGGGTCTCCGAACGGGACGCCACCGTCGACGGCCGGGTCCCCGTTGTCCCACATGAGCGCGCCGCAGCCGCGCGTCTCCCCGACGTCGCGGATGAGGGCCTGCACGGACTCGAGCTCGGGGAAGTCGGCGCGAGCGCCGAAGCCACCGAGCGTCGACCGGACCGCGGCCGACTGACTCGTGATCGTGGTCTCCAGCCCCAGAACCCCGGCCCTGCCGTTCTGCTCGGTCGTCGCCGGTGAGATGACGCCCCACCAACCCCACGTCGATCCGATCGCAAGCGCGCTCAGCAGCAGCCACGCGGCTGGGGCGATGACCGGGTTCGTGGCCACGCCTCGGTCGGTGCGCACCCGTGACACGACCGCGGCCAGGACCCACGCGAAGCCCACAGCGGCGAGCATCCACCGGCCGAACTGCCAGAAGGGCAGCACGCGGATGCTGTAGAACGGCCCGCCGTCGGTGAAGCGGAGGAAGGTCGCGAGTGCGACGAGCGAACCGGCGCCGAAAGCGATGAGCAGGTAGCTGCGGCGGCGTACGGCCCACGCGGCACCGGCAAGGGCGAGGAGGGTGATGGCCACCTCCCAGGCGACGCCGGCCGGGAACAGCCAGGTGAGCGTCTGCTCGCCGCGCACCAGGTCGACGGCCGGGACCCAGTCACGGCGACCCAGGAAGGGGATCCACCACATCGCCGAGAGGAGCGCTGCGGACAGCGCCGCCGCACCGAAGAGCAGGAGGCCGCGTCGGTCCGACCAGACCTCCCGCCCCACGGCGATCACGAACACTCCGACGATCAGCCACAGTGGGGGAAGCGGGTGGGAGAACGACGTGGCCGCGACCAGGAGCACGGCCGTCGCGAGGCCCCTGCGCTCCCGGGCGAGCCGGTCGACCGCGCCGAGGGCGAGGACCGCGAACAGCATCGACCAGGCGAACGAGTACTCGCCGTTGATGGTCGAGCTGATGTTGCCACCGCAGCTCGAGCACGACGTGTCGTAGACGTAGGGAACGGTGCCGACCGCGAGCAGCACCGCGGTCCACGCGGGCAGGCCGGCCCAGCTCCCAGCGCGCCAGGCGGCCCAGGGGAGCGCGACGAGCGGGGTGACGACCACGAGCTTGACTGCGACGGCGAGCGGAATCACGTGGGAGAGCAGGCCCGCCAGCAGCGAGGGGAGCCACGGGTAGAGCTGGTTGACCGGGAAGCCGTTGAACATGGCCTGCGACCACGAGCCCGGGAGCCACGCCAGCGAGTCGGTGCTGTCGATCCACGCAACCACGACATGGCCCGTGAGGTCGGTGCCGAGCGGGAAGGAGTCGGTCAGGACGAGCTCGGGAGCGAGCCCTG
>JANPBY010000110.1:0-24739 GCA_031430645.1 Actinomycetes bacterium | reverse complement strand
AGGCCGAGAGCGGCGTCGTCATCGGGAACTTCACCTCTGTTGGCGGTCTGCTCCGTGACCAGATGGTCTTGCTCGACCTGACCACGGTTCCCCCGCGCGTCTCGAGCACGTGGGCGACGACCAGCCTGAGTTCTCGCTGCTCGGACAAAGCCTGGGACAGCTGGGTCCGCGACGTGGCAGTCTCGCCCGACGGCGCGTACGCCGTGGTAGCGAACACCGGGGGAGCACACCTCGGCACGTTGTGCGACAGCGCCGCGCGGTTCGAGCTAAATACTCGCTCGCGCACCGTCGGGCCGACCTGGGTGGCCTCTACGGGCGGGGACACTTTGCTCTCCGTAGCGATTGCAGCCAAGGCCGTCTACGTCGGTGGGCACATGCGGTGGATGAACAACAGCCTCGCTAAGGGCAAGGCCGGTGCCGGGGCCGTCCCCCGCCCCTCGCTCGCCGCGCTCGACCCCGTGACAGGAGTGCCGAACTCCTGGAATCCGGGCCGACACCCACGCGGTGTCGGCGTCTCCGCGCTGCTGCTCACCTCAAGCGGGCTCTTGGTCGGGAGCGACAGCGACTACCTGGGCAACACCGAGTACGTGCGACCCAGGATCGCCTTCCTCCCACTCAGCACGGGCGTCAACCTGGACTCCACCGCGGCACCCGCCTCTCCCGACGTCTATCGAGCAGGTGCTGCGGACCAAGCTCTGGGCCAAGCGCAACGCCTCCTCGTGATCTCCCAGGGCGCTGAGTACATCTGGCCAGACCCCGTAGACACCGGCATCGACTGGTCCGAGGTCCGAGGTGCGTTCGCGGCCGGTGATCGGCTCTGGACCGCCTTCGCCGACGGGAGTCTGGTCAGCCAGACTTTCGACGGTGAGACTGTGGGCGAGGCACAAGTAGCGGCGCCGTGGGCGGATCCTGTGTGGAAGGACCAACAGACAGGCTCCGCAACCACCCAGACCTACCTCGGCCAAGCCTCGACTCTGGCCAATGAGCTCGCAGACGTGACCGCGCTCACCTACTCCGGCGGCCGGTTGTTCTACATCAAGAGCGGCAGCACAGCGTTGAACGTGCGCTGGTTCAACGCCGAGAGCGGGATCGCCGCCGATACCTCTGCCGTCGTCCGGGACGTCGTCATTCCGGCGACGACAACTGGTTTGTTCGTTCGCGCCGGCTTCATCTATTTGGGCGATGCCGATGGAACCCTGAGTCGGCGGACCTTGCTCGGCCGAACCCTCTCGACGACCAAGGTGGTGGTCGGCGGACCGGGGATCGACGGGGTCGACTGGGGGCATGCCGTACTGTTTGCCGCACACGGCCCGCTCGCCCCCTGACCTAGGCTGGACCAATCAGCGCAGCGCGCTCACCAGCAGCGACGCACCACCGATTCCGGCGATGACCAGCGTGAGTCGACGAGCCCTCTGAGCCGTCACCCTCGGCACGAGCCAGGCCGCGAGCAAGCTCCCCACAACCACCGAAGCCACCATGGCCGTCATCGGCACAACGCCCGGGACGTCGGGTCCGAGCACGGCAATCGTCACGAGGTTGGACGCGGTAAAGAAGGTGAGCATCGTCGCCCGCGAGGCGGGGATACTCCAGCTCGCATTGGCGGCGTAGAGAGCCACCGGTGGTCCACCGGCCCCGGCGACAAGGTTCATCGCCGAAGAGACCGCGCCGGCAAGGACGGCACCGGCGCGACCTCCCAGGACCGCCGCTGAACGACCGAGGGACAGCAGTCCAACGCCCAGGAGGATCACCAGGCCGGACAACGCCTTCAGCGGTTCAGTATCGACCCCCCGCAGGACCACGCCGAGCGTAGGCGTCACCACCAGTGCCGCGGCAATCCAGATACCCGCAACAACCCATCGGGTCGCCCGGAACTCCCGAGCCAACGGAATCACCGTGGAGACCAGGGCGAGCACGCAGACACTCACGACGCCAGCGGATGGCCCGAACGCTGCGATGACTGCGGATGCTGCGACCAACCCGAAGCCGAACCCTGCAACACCTTGGGAGACTGCGCCGACCCCCACCAGCAATACGGCCAACCATTCAATCGACGTCACCTGCGACCCCTCTGCGCTTCCGGAAAGGTCAGGAGACTGGCTCCTGCTCGCGCTGCGCCCACGGGGAGCCGTACTCGATGAGCTTGTCCAGGAAAGGTCTGGGGGGAAGGGCTTCGGGCCCCAGGACTCCGACGCCGGACCAGACACCTGAGGACAACAGTTCCAGGGCAATCACGGGGTTGATCGCGGTCTGCCAGACAACCGCCTGTGCGCCGTACTCCGCCATCGACCACTCGTTGTCGACCACGTGGTAGTAGTAGGTCGATCGCGGTAGACCGTCCGTGCCGGTCCCCCGCACCCACAGGCCCGCGCACGTCTTGCCACTCATCCTGTCACCGAGAGTCGCCGGGTCGGGCAGGCAGGCCGCGACGACGTCACGAGGAGACACCTCGACACCCTTGACACTCACTTTTTCAGTGCTGTCGAGGCCGAGTGTGTGCAGCGTCTTCAAGATGGCGATGAACTCGTCCCCGAGTCCGTACTTGAACGTCGCCCGCTGGACGTCGACCCATCGAGGGATAAGGAGGACCTCCTCGTGCTCGACGTTGACGCACTCGACCGGGCCGATGCCCTCGGGAAAGTCGAAGACTTCCGGCTCGGAGAACGGTTCGGTGGTGAACCAGCCGCGGGCTTTCTCATAGATCACCGGCGGGTTGAGACACTCTTCGATCGTGGTCCACATGGAGAACGACGGCGCGAAGTCATAGCCCGCGACCACCAAGTTGGCGCCGTCTCGAACCCCTGCCTCGTCGATCTCGGTGAAGTGCTCGTCAGCTGCATAGCGGGCGAATACATCGGCGAGGCCCGGCTCGATTCCCATCCCGGCCAGGCACAGCCGCCCGGCTTCCTCCCATTGGACCGACTTCGCGAACTGGAGGTCGCCGAGCTTGACCCCGGTCAGCTCGTAGGGCCGCTCGGGGTGTCGTTGCGACAGCGACATCGCCATGTCGAGGTAGTCCGCGCCGGCCGCGAAGGCTCCGTCGAAGATCGACATGTTGAAAATGGGGTCGACGGCGTTGAACACGTGG
The DNA here is from genome assembly GCA_031430645.1 of Actinomycetes bacterium. Taxonomy (GTDB): domain Bacteria; phylum Actinomycetota; class Actinomycetes; order DATJPE01; family DATJPE01; genus JANPBY01. The sequence goes on along the minus strand of JANPBY010000110.1, from coordinate 21,654 downwards.
GTTGCCCGGTGCTCGCGAACCAGGCTCTCGACAGCCTCCTGTGATGACGCATCGATACGCGCGGCGACGAAACGGGGATCAGCGACCGAAGCTACCGCCGCCTCGGCTTTGGCCACGTCGTAGTCAGCGACGACCCAGAGTTCGAAGAAGTCGCGTCGCTTGGCGATCCGGATCGCGGCACCGCCAACTCCGCCAGCGCCGATCATCAAGATCCGCATGGACAGCCCTCTCGTGGTACGACTGCGGCTCAGACGACGAGCACCGGGCGATCGGTCAACTGAAGAACCTTGTGCGGGGTCGACCCCAACAAGGCGACCCGAAGCGCGCTTTCGCCGTGCGACCCCACGATGATCATCCGCGCGTCCCGCTCATCGGCAACGTCGGCCAGGGCCTGCGCCGGCTTCGCGTGCACGAGCGCCACCTCAGCCGTGACCCCCGCAGCCTCAGCTAGCACGACAGCTTGCGCGGTAACCTCACGACCCAATTCCTTGAGAGCCGCCTGGTGAGCCAGGAACTCCTCGCCCATGCCGCCTGGAGGCTGGATGCCGAAGACCAGAACCAGAGGCTCGTCGTACCGCGAGGCCAGGTCGAGGGCAACAGTGAGAGCGCGCTGAGCCGCTTCGGAATCGTCGTAGCCGAGGACAAAGGTCATCGCGACGCCTCCGTCCCGGTGAGAAGTCCTGGCGTTGCGACGCTGGGCTGCTCCTCCCAGAACGAGGCGTCTCGAGTCCGCCAGAACAACATGAGCAACACGCCGGCAACTGCGACGACGATAGCGATCACCAAGGGTGGCCCGACGCCGAACCAGGCCTGCCCGGTGTACGAGTTCTCCGGGTCCGACATGTCACGGACCGACACCACCAGCAGGTAGGCCAGCATGATCGAGCCGAACACCGGTCCGATCCCGACGAAGAACAGATGCTTCACGCTCTTCGTCAGCTGGTGTCGGAAAAAGACGGCGCATGCGACGCCGGTGAGTGAGTAGTAGAACGCGATGAGCAGCGACAACGCCGTCAAGGAGTCGAACAACGCGTTCTCACTGATGAATCCGACGACGAGGTACCAGATGATCGCGATCACCGCGACCCACCAGGTGGAGACGTCGGGGGTGTGGTGCTGGTGACTGATGTGCCCGAACCGGGCCGGGAAAGCCCTGCGACGGCCCATGGACAACGCGGTGCGCGACGCCGGGATGATCGTCGTCTGGGTTGAGGCCACGGCCGAGGTGGCGACAGCCAGGAGGACGATCCATCCCCATCCCCCGAGAACTTCCTCGGCGAGGATCGCGAACAGGAACTCCTCCTCAGCGGCGTTCTCGGCCAAGAAGTCCGTCCCGGCGTAGGCGACGACTGCGAAGGCGGCACCGACGTACGTCGCCAAGAGGATGACCGTCGAAACGACAGCTGCGCGTCCGGGAGTGGACGCCGAGTCCTCCGTCTCCTCGGTCAGATTGACCGCGGACTCCCAGCCCCAGTAGGCGAACACGCCCAGCAGCAGTCCAGCAGTGAGTGCGGCGCCGCCCGCAGCGAAGGGGTTCAACCACGAGAGCGAGATCGTCGGCGCGCCCTCGATCCCGTCACCGTTCACGGCAAGCACGAGTGCGGCGATGATGAAGATGCCGAGCGCGACCACCTGCAGGATGACCAGGACGTTCTGCAGCTTGGCGGAGACATCGGTGCCGACGATGCAGATCCAGGTCATGACCAGAATGAGGATCACCGCACCAGTGGTGACGGCCAGTTTCGACTCGGCCAGGCTGTCCAGCCCGAAGGTGAGGAAGCCGAAGCGAACGCCGACATCGGCGAGAGAACCGATGACCAGGACGCCGGTCATCGTGATGGCCCAGCCACCCAACCAGCCGAACCAGGGGCCGAGCGCTCGGGTCACCCACGAGAACGTGGTGCCACAGTCCTGGTCGGCCTTGTTGAGGAAGTAGAAGGCGGAGGCGATCAGCAGCATGGGAACGAAGGAGGCCAAGAGCACTCCGGGAGCGGCGACGCCGACCAGAGCGACGATCGGCCCAAGCACAGCCGCCAATGAGTACGCGGGAGACGTCGCGTTGAGTCCGATCGCCAGCGCATCAAAGAAGCCGATCGCATTGGCCTCCAGGGTGTCCGGAGTGCCGTCATCCACCGACGCTGTAGCCATTCATCTGCTCCCTTGCCTGACCCGTAGGACCATCCAAGCATTGGATGGCTCACACCGTCCCTCGATTAGTTCGCCTGCGCGACAGGAACCTCCGCGCTGGCTCGATCCAGTCCCCTCCACGACGGAAGCGTGAACGGCGCCAGCGTCGCGAGCGCATAGGCGCTGCCGAAGACGATCAAGGCGGCAGTCAGCCCCCACGCCTGGACCGCAAACCCGCCGAGCAGCCCCCCGAACGGGATCCCCAGCCAGGCGAGGGCTCCGGACGCACCAAGAACCCGCGCCTGAAGATGTCGAGGGACCCGTTCGTACTCCACCGCCCCGAGGATCGGGTTGATCGCGCCGCACCCGAGCCCGGCGACCAGCATCACCAGGAGCACCGGCGGCAACGTCGTTGCCAGCGCCAGAGCGAAGAACCGCGGCGCACCGCAGATGAGGAACCCCCAGGCATAGGCCTGTCGGCGCGGCAGCCGCGGTCCCAGCCAGGCGAACAGGGCGCTGCCTGCGACCGCTCCGATGCCGAAGAGAAAGGAGATGAGTCCCAGACCGAGGGGGCTACCGAGGTTGTCCAGCACCCACACCGGGGTGAACACCGCAGCGATGGCCTGGTCGAGCAGGTTGGTGACACAAAGCATGATCGCGATGGCGACCAGCGTCCGGTCGCCAAGCAGGAAGCCGAAGCCCTCGCGCAGATCGGTGACGTAGCCCCGGACCAGTCCCACGCGAGGGATATCGACCTCAGGCATGCACTCCGAGCCGCGCGGGTCGGCGGCCCGCGGCACGAGCAGTGCCACCAGAAGTCCTGCGACCAGGAAGGTCGCGGCATCAACGAGCAGGACCACGGCGGGCGACCAGAAAGCGAGCAGGATCCCGGCCAAGGGTGCACCGAGCATCCCGGCGACGCGGTTCACGCCATCGTGGACACCGGTCGCCCGTTCGATGGGTGTCCCAGAGATTTCTGCCACACCCGGGACGAGGACGTAAGTCGCCGACGCAGCACCACGTGCCGCTCCGAGAACCGCGACCACCGCGAGCAGAGTCCCGAAGGGCAGCACCCCCGCGGAGTGGAGGACGGGGATAGAGGCCACGAGGACCACGGAGAAGGCGTTGGCCGAGATCGCCGTACGACGTGCGCCGAGCCGGTCGACAAGCGGCCCCCCGAGTCCTGCGACCAGAACGTACGGAAGCATCTCGGCGAACGCCACCAGCCCGGTCTTTGCGGCGCTCCCGGTGGTCACCAGGACGAACCAGGGCAGGGCAAGTGCGGACATCCGGGTACCGAGGATCGAGATCCCCTCAGCCGTGAAGAGCGCAACGATCCCGCGGTGGCTCCGCGCCAGGTTCGCAGCGTGACCGGTCACTCGGAAACTGCGACCTCAGCTTCCGGCACCTGGGGCAGCACCTGGAACTGGACGGCCACCCGCTGGCGGCCGCTCGGCGGCCGACCTGGTTCCGCAGCGGGGAACCTGCTGAGGACGTCAGTGAGCGCCTCGACCACCTGCCGACCTTGCTGTGGGGTCAGCGCGAGCATCGTGTCGCTGAGGGTCCACGCGTCATCCCAGTCCGGCCCCATGACCGCCCGGAACGTCGATGAGCCATCGAGGAACCGAGCCATCCGCTCGGTGTAGGACCCGGCCACGGCGCGGAGGTACTCCTCGCCCAGCGCCTGGACCGCGGGGTCGCCCCCGTCGGCGGAGTCGAACCACGTGCTGCGGTGCGCGGCGCGCCACCAGCGCTCGCGCTGGTTGCCGCGCTCGACGTCTTCGGCGACGAACCCGTGCAGCGCGAGTTGGCGAAGGTGATAGCTGGTGACCCCGCTGGACTGGCCGACCCGCCGACCGAGCAGCGTCGCGGTGGACGGTCCGTGCTCGCGGAGCAGCCCGAGCAGCCGCACTCTCAGGGGATGAGCCAGCGCCCGCAGCGAGGCGAGGTCAAGCAGCACATCGTGGTGCGGATCGAACCCCTCGGGCAGATCTTCTGGCGTCGTCATTCCGCGAGACTAGACCACAAAGAACATTTTGCAAATGTTCTTTTGCGATCAGGTCGGGGCGGATTCCCCTGGGACCCGACCCGCGAGCAGCGGCTGGCCGGGGTCCCACCGCGTCCCGTCCCGGGCGTCTTGTCGGCGGCGGGCAATGGCCGAGAGGGACTCGAGCACCACCCGGTTCGCGAGTGCCGCAGTGATGTCCGCGTGGTCATAGGGCGGGCTCACCTCGACGACGTCGATCCCCACGACCGGGAGCTCCAGGCAGATCCGCCGGACGGCGTCCAGCAACTGGCGTGAGGACAGCCCGCCTGGCTCCGGGGTGCCGGTCCCCGGAGCGTGGCCGGGGTCGCACACGTCGATGTCCACGGAGAGGAACACTCCGTCGCAGTCGTCCGTGGCGATGGTGAAGGCTTCGGTGAGGCAATTCTCGAGGCCGCGGTGAACGATCTCGGTCATCTCATACGACCGCATGCCCTGCTCGGCCATCCACTGGAGGGTGTCCGGCGGCGGCCAGTAGCCGCGCAGCCCGATCTGCAAGAACCGGTCCCCACGTGCAGCGCCAGACTCGATGAGCCGGCGCATCGGCTGGCCATGTCCGACGAGCGAGCCGAACTCATGGTCCCCGGTGTCAGCGTGGGCGTCGAAGTGCAAGACGCTCACGCGCCCCCAACCCACGCCGCGGGCCACGCCCGTGACGTCCGGCCAGGTGACCGTGTGGTCGCCGCCAAGGATCACTGGGATGGCTCCGGCCTTGACGACCTTCTCCACCTCGATCTCCAGGGCAGCACACGATGTGGCCGCATCCCCGGAGAACATCATCACGTCGCCGGCATCAACGACCCGCAGGTCCTGCAGACCATCCGTGCGTAGCGCCAGACTGGGTCGCGAACCGTCGTGGCCGAGGTAGTCGGTCATCCGGATGGCCTGCGGGCCGAACCGAGCACCGGATCGGTAGGACACTCCCCCGTCGAAGGGAGCGCCGAGGATGACCACGTCAGCCCCGGCGTACGTCTCCGGCTCGTCGAGGTCGCATCGGTCGACCCCGAGGAAGGTGATGTCGGGGCCGTACTGCCCGCCATATCGCGTCATCCCCGGACCCTATCCAGGGTCGGGGTCGGGGAGGTCGGGGGCCGGCCGTGGATGGGACTGGCGGGAGGCGGAGCGCAGCGAGGCCGGATGGCTGGCCGGCCCCGGACCTCCCCGAGCCCGACCCGCCGGCCGGCCGCTCAGCGGATCAGGTGTTCTGCGGGAACCCGAGGTTGAGGCCACCGTGGCTCGGGTCGAGCCAGCGAGAGGTGATGACCTTGCCGCGCGTGAAGAAGTGGACGCCCTCGGTGCCGTGAGCGTGGGTGTCGCCGAAGAGGGAGTTCTTCCACCCGCCGAAGGAGAAGTAGGCCATCGGCACCGGGATCGGCACGTTGATGCCGACCATGCCGACCTCGACCTCGTTCTGGTAGCGCCGGGCGGCGCCGCCGTCGTTGGTGAAGATCGCGGTTCCGTTGCCGTACGGGTGCTCGTTGACGAGGGTCAGCGCCTCGTCATAGGAGCTGACCCGAAGCACCGAAAGGACAGGGCCGAAGATCTCGTCGGTGTAGAGGGACATCTCGGGGGTCACGTTGTCAAAGAGCGTCGGACCCAGCCAGAAGCCGTCGGCCGCTCCAGCGATCTCGACGTCGCGGCCATCGACGACGAGGTCTGCCCCTTGGGCAACCCCGGCGTCTAGATAGGACGTCACCTTGTCCCGGTGGACGGCCGTGATGAGGGGGCCCATGTCGGAACCTTCACGCCCGTCACCGGTCGTCAGGGTCGCCATCCGCTCGGCGATTTTTGCGACGAGCTCGTCCGCCACCGATTCGACCACAACAAGCGCAGAGATCGCCATGCAGCGTTCGCCCGCCGAGCCGAAGCCGGCGTTGACCGCGGCGTCCGCTGCGAGGTCGAGGTCGGCGTCGGGCAGCACCACCATGTGGTTCTTGGCCCCGCCGAGGGCCTGCACGCGCTTGCCGTGGGCCGTGCCGGTCTCATAGACGTACTTCGCGATCGGGGTTGAACCGACGAAGGAGATGCTCTTCACGTCGGGGTGCTTGAGCAATCGATCCACGGCCACCTTGTCGCCGTGCACGATGTTGAAGACACCCGCGGGGAGACCTGCGTCGGCCCACATCTCCGCGACGATGTTCACCGCGGAGGGGTCCTTTTCGCTCGGCTTCACGATGACGGTGTTGCCCGCGGCGATGGCGAGGGGGAAGAACCACATCGGGACCATGGCCGGGAAGTTGAACGGCGAGATGATGCCAACCACTCCGAGCGGCTGGCGGATCGAGTAGACATCAACCTTGGTCGAGACGCCTTCGGAGTAGCCACCCTTGAGTAGATGCGGAATCCCGCACGCGAACTCAACAACCTCGAGACCCCGCGTCACCTCACCAAGGGCATCCGACAGCACCTTGCCGTGCTCGGCCGTGATAAGCGCCGCGACCTCTTCTTTGCGGGCGTTGAGGATCTCCCGGAACGCGAAGAGCACCTGAGTGCGCTTGGTCAGCGAGGAGTGCCGCCACTCAGAGAAGGCGTCTTTGGCGACCGCCACAGCTTCGTCGACATCAGCTGCGGTCGCGAAGTCGACCTTGCCCGTGACCAGCCCGGTCGCCGGGTCGTAGACATCACCCTGGCGTTCTGCCACGCCGCCGAACGGCTTGCCACCGATCCAGTGCGTGATGTGCGTCGTGGTCACGGCGAGCTCCTGAGGGTCGGGCTGGATGTCGGGCTAGATGTCACGACCCAGTCTGCCGCGCAGGGCCGCGGCACTCAAGCGACGTTGCGTCGAGAAAGGGGACCGCTGGCAGACAGGCCGTCAGCAAAGAGCCTGAATCAGGAATCGAAACCGAGGCCGAGGCGGTCCAACGTGCGTAGCCAGAGGTTGCGCTGACCCTCGTTGTGGTCGGCGCGGTCCAGCGCCCAACGCGTGAGATTGATGCCCGCGGCCCTGATCGGCTCGGGCGGGAACGGTAGCGGCTTGCTACGCACCATCTCGAGTCGAGTCAGCTCGGTGTCACGGCCATTCAGCAGATCGAGCATGACGCGGGCACCGAAGCGAGTGGCCGCGACGCCGAGCCCGGTGTAGCCGAGGACGTAGGCGACTCGTCCGCGGTGGGCGGTCCCCCAAAACGCAGAGAATCGGGTGCAGGTGTCGATCGAACCACCCCAGCGATGAGTGAAAGACAGACCATCCAATTGGGGGAAGGCTGTGAAGAAGTTGTCGGCGAGAGTCGCGTAGCTGGCGGCGTTGTGCTCGTGCTTGGCGTCCATGCCGTTGCCGTAGTAGTAGACGGCTTCGTATCCACCCCACAGGATCCGATGGTCGGCGGTCTGCCGGAAGTAGTGAAACTGATTGCCCGCGTCACCGATCCCCTGCCGGTTCTTCCACCCGATCGACTCGCGTTGCTCCGGTGAGAGTGGCTCGGTCATCAAGACGTAGTCCCAGACCGGCACGACGTAGGGCCGCACGCGGCGGACCAGCGACGGGAACACGTTGGTGGCCAGGGCAACCCGACCAGCGCGCACCGAGCCATAGGCCGTGGTCAGGTCGACACCGGCCGCGTCGGAGGACATGGCGGTGACCTGGGTGTGTTCATGAAAGCGAACGCCGAGACCCGCGCACGCTGCTTTGAGCCCCCACGCGAGCTTGGCCGGATGCACCAGAGCACACCCATCACGGTCGAAGAGTCCGGCTTGGAAGGTTGGAGAGTGAACCTCAGCCTGGACTTCGTCGCGGTCAAGGAACTCGACGGTTCCGCCGTACCTCGCCACATGCTCCGGGGCGCTGCGAAGCTCCTCGACCTGCCAGGGCGCGGTCGCCACGTCCAGTTCCCCGGTTCGCTCGAACTCCGCATCGATGCCGTACTGCGTCAGGGTCTTCTCGATGCCGTCGAGGTTGTCCCAGCCCAATCGCAACAACTGCGCGAGCTCGGGTTCGAATCGGTCCACCCCGTTTCCGAAGCCGTGGGTCAGCGAGGAACTCGCAAACCCGCCATTGCGCCCGGACGCAGCCCAGCCGACTTCGTGACTTTCGAGAACCACAACGTCCAGACCTGGATCGGCTTCCTTGGCCAGCAAGGCGGTCCACAATCCCGTGTAACCCCCTCCCACGATCGCCAGGTCGGCGGTCGTCGCCCCCACGAGCGTCGGAGAAGCAGACGGCTTTGCGGCATCGGCTGTCCAGAATGGAACGGGCTCGGCTTCGGCCAGTGAAGACATGATCCGAGCTGAGGGAGTCGGACGAACGGGGCTCATCGGGCGCGCCGTGATCGCACCAGCTGCCCCAGGGCGACCAACAGCAAGGCGATGAAGAACATGGCGGACCCGACAACGTTGACCTGAGGTGGCACGCCCCGCTGAGCCGCCCCCCAGACATACATCGGGAACGTCACCGTGCTGCCCGAGTTGAAGTTCGTGATGATGAAGTCATCGAAAGACAACGAGAAGGCGAGCAGGGCGCCAGCAACGATTCCCGGCAGGACCAGCGGGAAGGTGATCTTCCAGAACGTCGTGGATTCGTTGGCGTAGAGGTCCATCGCGGCTTGCTCGAGGCGTGGGTCCAGCCCTGCAACGCGGGCTTTGACCGTCACGACCACGAAACTGATCAAGAACATGATGTGGGCGATCAGGATCGTCCAGAACCCCAACGGAACAACAGTGACGTTGATGAACAAGGTGAGCAACGATGAACCCAGCACGACCTCAGGTGTCGCCATCGGCATGAAGATCAAGAGATTCGTCCCGGCCCGCCCGCGGAACCGATAGCGACCGAGCGCAAAGGCGACGAGAGTCCCGAGTGCCGTCGCGGCGGCCGTCGCGAGCAACCCGATCTTGAACGACAACGACAGCGACTCGCACATCCCGGCCACGCCACAGAAGTCAGTCCAGGCCTCGGTGGAGAACTCATTCCACTGGTAGTTGAACTTGCCGACCGGGTCGTTGAACGAGAACACCACGACCACCATGACCGGTAGGAACATGTAAATGAGGGCCCCAGCGGCGGCGAGTTGCACGATGTGCGCACGAATCCAGCTGATCGGGTCGCGAGGCTTGCGGCTCCCGACGGGCGGTGGCGCTGCCTGCCGGGTGGGCTCGGTCGAGATAGCCATCAGACGAGCTCCTCAGTACCGGCGCGGCGAACGTACAACGCAACCAACACCACGATCGTGGCCATCAACGTGACCGACAGCGCGGCCGCGGTCGGATAGTCGCGGACCCGGAAGAACTGACTGTCGATGACGGTGCCGATCATCGACTGCTTCGGGGTGCCGAGCAGTGCGGCGTTGATGTAGTCACCAGCCGCGGGGATAAAGGTCAGCAGGGTGCCTGCAACGACCCCCGGCAGGGACAGCGGCCACGTGACCTTGCGGAAGCCGGTGAACGGCGAGCTGTAGAGGTCACCGGCCGCCTCGATGAGCCGCGGATCGAGCCGGTCGAGGCTCGCGAAGAGCGGGAGGGTCATGAAGGGAAGGAAGTTGTAGGTCAGCCCCATGATGACGGCGAAGGGCGTTGCGAGCAGTCGGTCGTCGGAGGTGAGGTGAAGAAGTTCGAGCAGGTCCGTGATGTGAAGGGTCGTGAGTACCTGGGTCACGATCCCGTTGTCCGACAGGATCGTCTTCCAGGCCAGCGTACGAATCAGGAAGCTCGTGAAGAAGGGGGCGATCACCAGCACCAGCAAGAAGTTCTTCCATCGACCGGACTTGAAGGCGATGGTGTAAGCCAAGGGGTAGGCGATCGCGAGTGTTAGAGCGGTCGCCAGACCGGCGAACAAGAAGGACCGAAAGAACTGCTCGCGATACTCCCAGATCGCTTCGGAGTAGGTGCTGATGTTGAAGCCCGGCTGATAACCCTCAGCACGACTACCCGTTTGGAGTGAGGTGTTGATCAGGCTGAACGTCGGAACGATGAAGAACACTGCGAGCCAGAGCAACCCGGGACCGAGGAGGACATAGGGAACCCAGGATCCGCGCGCCTTCCGCGAAACGACTGGTTTCTGGCCCCGCTCGGCGTCGGCGAGCGCTGCGCCTGCACTCACGAGGCATCCACTGGGACAGGCGAGGCCGCTGCTTCGTCGATCTCAGCGCCGGCGTCAACATCCTGACGGGCATCAAGGGCGAAGGTGTGGGCCTGGTCCCAGGACAGAGTGACTGCTGCTCCGGGAACCAGGCGCTCGTCCCTGCGCATGTTCTGCGCAAAGACGGCAAGCTCCTGCCCCCACGGCATCCGGACGAGGTACTCGGTGCTCACGCCGATGAAGGATGCATCCGTGACCACGCCGTCCAGGGAGTTGACACCCTCGCGTCCGGTCCCTTCCGCGAGCGTGATCGAGATCTTCTCGGGACGCACTCCGACGTGCACGGCGTCGCCGTCTGAGTGCACTCGCGCTGCGGGCAAGACGATCGTACGGCCCTGCACATCGACCTCGGCGTTGTTCCCTGCCCGGCCAGTGACCCGGCCGGCGATCAGGTTCGACCGTCCGAGGAAGTTGGCCACGAACGTGGTTGCCGGGTTTTCGTAGAGGTCGGCCGGGCTGCCCATCTGCTCGACGCGCCCGGCGTTCATGACCGCGATGGTGTCGGCCATGGTCATGGCCTCTTCCTGGTCATGGGTCACGTGCACGAACGTGATGCCAACCTCGGTCTGGATCCGCTTGAGCTCCACCTGCATCTGGCGTCGCAGCTTGAGGTCGAGCGCACCGAGCGGCTCGTCGAGCAGGAGCACCTGGGGCCGGTTGATCAGCGCGCGGGCAACCGCCACCCGCTGCTGTTGCCCACCGGAGAGCTGGGCTGGCTTGCGCCTGGCCAGCCCGGACAACTCGACCAGCTCGAGCATCGCGTTGACCTTCTCCTTGACCCCAGGAGTCTTCTTCCGCCGCAGCCCGAAGGCCACGTTCTCGAAGATGTCGAGATGAGGGAACAACGCATAGCTCTGGAAAACAGTGTTGACCGGACGTTGGTAGGGCCTACGCCAGGTGATGTCGTCGTCACCGAGGAGGACCGAGCCGCGGGTCGGCTCCTCCAGCCCGGCCACCATGCGCAAGGTGGTGGTCTTTCCGCAGCCGGAGGGTCCGAGCAAGGCGAAGAACGACCCCTGGGGGATCGTCAAAGTCAGGTCGTCCACCGCGGTGAAGTCACCGAAAGTCTTGGTGACGTCAACGATGCGCAGATCTACCCCACCCGACGCCGAAGCGTCATCGGTCACCTCAGGCCCCCGTGACAGCGTCGAACTGCTCCTGGTAGTCAGCCTCCTGGACCTCGTCGAGCCCCATGAAGACCGTGGTCTTCGCCAGCGTGGTTTCATCAGGGAAGATCAACTGGTTCTTGGCGAGGTCGGGATCGATTTTCTCCATCTCGGCCTGTGCGCCGACGACCGGGCAGATGTAGTTCACCCAGGCAGCGAGCTCGGCCGCGACCTTCGGGTCGTAGTAGTAGTCGATGAGCAGTTGGGCGTTCTTCTTGTGCTTGGCCTTGATGGGGATCTGCATGTTGTCCGACCAGAGCATCAACCCCGCCTCAGGAATCACGAACTTGATGTCGTCGCTCTCGAACGCCAACTGGATGACGTCACCCGACCAGGCGAGGCACGCAGCGATGTCTCCCTTGCTGAGCCCATCGCTGTATTCGTTGCCGGTGAACCCTCGGATGTGTCCAGAGTCGACCGCGGTTTGCAGAAACGCCAACGCGGCGTCGAAGTCCTCAGCGGTGAAGTTCCCGGGGTCCTTGCCTTGGTCGAGCATGATCAGCCCGATGGTGTCGCGCATCTCGGTGAGACACGTGACCTTGCCCTTGAGATCAGGCCGGGTGAGCAGCTCGGTGATGGTGTTGACGGGCTCGGTGACCTTGCCGTTGTAAGCGATGCCCGTGAGCCCGGACTGCCAAGGCGCCGAGAACTCCCGTTTGGGGTCCCACGACGGCGCTTGCAAGGCAGGGCTGAGGTTCTTGGGGTAGTTCGTCATCGCCGACTGGTCCATCGGCTGCACCAGACCCTCGCGGATCATCCGTGCGGCCATCCAGTCTGTGAGTGCGAACAGGTCTCGTCCAGACGCCTGGCCAGCTTCTAGTTGAGGCGCGATCTTGGCATAGAAGGTGGAGTTGTCGTTGATGTCCTCGACGTAGTCGACCTTCACACCAGTCTGTGCGGTAAAGGCAGCCAAGGTCGGACGGAGGTTCTCATCCTCGTCGTCGACGTCGATGTAGAGCTGCCAGTTGGAGAAGTTCAGCAATTTGTCGGTGTCGGACTCGTCGACCGTGTCGTCGGCCGTAGGGCTGGCGGTGGGCGTCTGAGCCGGAGTGGCGCAGGCCGAGAGCACACCGGCTCCCGCGATGGCAGCGCCCCCGGCACCCACTCCTCGCATGAATCCCCGTCGAGAAAGGCCGGACGGTCGCAGTCCCGCGAGTGCCGCGAGCTGAGTGAAGGTGGGGTCGTTGGTTGGGCTCATCGGGGTGATTCCTCCTGGTAGGTGCCAAAAATCGTTCGGTGCCAAGGCTTCTGGGCTGCTGCGGTGCCGTCGTACATCACGTGCTTGACGTTGGTGTATTCATCGAAAGCGTAGGTGGACATGTCCTTGCCGAACCCGCTGGCTTGATAGCCGCCGTGCGGCATCTCGCTGATAATCGGGATGTGGTCGTTGACCCAGACACAACCCGCGCGGATCGTGCGGGTCGCCCGCAACGCTCGGAAGACATCGCGAGTCCACACCGAGGCAGCGAGGCCGTACGGCGTGTCGTTGGCCAGGCGCAGCCCCTCCTCGTCACTGTCGAAGGGCAGAACCACCAGGACCGGACCGAACAGCTCTTGCTGGACGATCTCGGAGTCCTGGGCGACGTCGACCACGAGGGTCGGGGCGTAGTACGAGCCGGTCGCCAGGTCGCCACCGGGGATCACGCCCCCGCAGACCACCTTGGCGCCGTACCCACGCGCCCGCTCCACAAAGCCTGCGACGCTCTCCTGCTGGCGCTTGGACACCAAAGGGCCCTGATCGGTGGTCGGGTCGAGGGTTGGACCCATCCGGACGCCAGCCATGAGGTCCGCGACCCCCTGGACGAACGCGTCATAGAGCGGTCGCTGGACGTAGGCCCGGGTTGCTGCGGTGCAGTCCTGACCCGAGTTGATGAGCGATCCTGCGACAGCCCCGTGGATGGCGGCATCGAGATCGGCGTCGTCAAAGACCACGAAAGGCGCCTTGCCCCCCAGCTCCATGTGCATGCGCTTGGCTGTCGTGGCGGCCGTTTGCATCACCTGAACCCCGACCGGGGTTGACCCAGTGAATGACACCATCGCGACCCCCGGGTGCCCAACCATGGCTGCGCCGCACACCGACCCACGGCCGGTCAGGACATTGACGACACCGGCTGGGATTTCCGCGTCGGTGCAGGCCTGGGCGAACATCAACGAGGTGAGGGGGGTGATCTCGGCAGGCTTCAAGACGATCGTGTTGCCGGCCGCGATCGCCGGCAGGATCTTCCAGGCAGCCATCTGGAGCGGGTAGTTCCAGGGGGCGATGGAGGCGACGACGCCGACCGCCTCACGCCGGATCATCGAGGTGTGGTCCCCGGAGTACTCACCCGCAGCCTTGCCCTCAAGGTTGCGAGCAGCGCCCGCAAAGAAGGCGACGTTGTCGATGGTGCCGGGGACGTCAAACTCCGTCGTCAGCCGGATGGGCTTGCCCGCCTGCCGCGACTCGGCCTCAGCGAACTCGGCCGCGCGCTCGGTGAGGATTGCCGCAAGACGAACGAGGGCACCGCTGCGGGCAGCCGGCGTGGCCCCGGACCATTCGGGGAAGGCGCCCCGGGCGGCAGCGACCGCAGCATCGACGTCGGCTGGGCCGGCAAGGGCGAGGTCAGCGAGATGGGACCCGTTCGAAGGGTCCAGCAGGGCGTGGGTCTCCCCGGCACTGCCGTCAACGAATTGACCCCCCACGTGGCACGACCCCAATGGCTGGAGCGGTCCAGTCACGCAGTGCTCCCCTTTTCGACGATTGCGGTCATCCGAGTGCGGTCATCTTGGCATGCCGCCACCCGCGATCCTAGGGATTTCGTCGTCCACGGCCCTTCGGACGACGAAATCGATATCCGACGGTGACCTTTTGATCATGGACTCGTCGTATTGACGGTCAGCTCACACCCTGAGTCCAGGCGACTAGAAGTTCACCAGGCGACCCATCCACAGCCGTCCCGGTGCCGAACACCTAGTCGATGAGCACCGAGGATGGCAGGCTCGCCCGGGTGACCGTTCTGCGCACAGTTGGGGGCTCATCCGAGCCCTCCGCCGGGCCGGAGACCCCCGAGCAGCTGATGGTGATGGTGGCCCGAGGCGACCGGGCGGCCTTCGATCGTCTCTACGACAGATTTGCTGATGCAGTCTTCGGGCTCGTCCGAAGAGTGCTGCGCGACCCCGCTCAGTCAGAGGAGGTGACCCAAGAGGTGCTCGTCGACCTGTGGCGTACCGCTTCGGCCTTCGACCCCGACCGCGGCTCTGCCGCCACCTGGGTCATGACCCTGGCTCACCGGCGGGCCGTCGACCGGGTGCGTTCGGCCCAGGCCAGCTCAGCGCGCGACACCCGGGTCGCCCTGCTCGAACCGACTGCCGCGTACGACGTCGTCGCCGAGACCGTGGAGCGGACTCTGGAACGTGAGCAGGTCGTTCGTGCGCTGACCGACCTGACCGCGCTGCAACGCGAAGCCGTGACGCTGGCCTTCTACGGCGGCTACACCCATGTCCAGGTCGCTGAGCTCCTCGACGTACCCCTCGGTACCGTCAAAACCCGAATCCGCGACGGACTCCTCCGGATGCGCGACAGCCTGGGGGTGGCGGGATGACCGAGCGCTCGGAACCCGGCACCAATCCCTACCTGGACAGCGGCGCCTACGTCGCGGACGCGTTGCCGGCCGAAGACATCGCCTCGTTCGAGGCCGCAGTCGACGCCGACCCTGCTCTGCAGGCAGAGGTGGACGGCCTTCGCGCCACCGCCGCGCGGCTAGGCCTCGCGGCAGCGGAGCCGGCCCCCGCCGACCTCCGGGCGCGGGTGATGGCTGAAGTCGACCAGACCCGACAGGACGCGCCGCCGAAGGACTCTGTGGTCGTGCCGTTACGCGCACGCTCCTCGCCCCAGGCCGTACGGCTGCTGGGAGCGGCCGCCGGAATCCTCGCGGTGCTCGCGCTCGGCCTTTCGGCCTGGGTCGTGGGCCTGCGCCAGGACAACTCAGCGCTCACCCAAGCCGGGATCGAGGTCAGCCGAGTGCTCACCGCCCCCGACGCCCGAACGATCAGCGGCGCCGTCGAGGGGCAGTCCGGCCGCGGTGCCGTCGTGGCCGCCCCGTCGTTGGCTTCGGCGGTCTTCATCGCCAACGATCTCGCAGCCCCGCCCGACGGCCAGACCTATCAGCTCTGGTTCGTCACCGCGGACGGCTCAGCCCGTTCAGGGGGGACGTTCGATCCCGCGAGCTCAGGAGACGCAGCGGTTTCCCTCATTGGCAGCGCGGAAACGGCTGCCGCCCTGGCCATGACCCTCGAACCCTCGGGTGGCTCCCCGCAACCGACCACAACCCCCATCCTGGCCATTCCGCTCGCCTGACTTGCCTGGGAAAAGGCGAGGTCAAGGGCAAGAGCGCAGCAACGGGAGTCAGCGGTCGGCTTCGCGTGCGACGAGGCCTTTCGGAGTTTGCCGGGACCCGCGCGAGAACTGTCCAAAAGGGAAGCCTTTCAGGGCCTCGGGGAGCTCCCTTTTGGACAGTTCTCAACTCGGCCCCCGGATTCAGGCCGCGCACCAGTCGAAAAGCGCACCCGGGCGAGGACTCAGCCCGGCTCCCCCGTTGCTGCAACTTTGCCCTTGATCGGCCCTTGCCCTTGACCGGCCCGTGACCCACCGCCGGACGAACCTCAGCTGTCCAGGTTCGCCATCACGTGCTTGATCCGCGTGTAGTCCTCGAACCCATACATCGACAGGTCCTTGCCGTACCCGGAGTGCTTGAACCCGCCGTGCGGCATCTCTGCGACCAGCGGGATGTGGGTGTTGATCCACACACACCCGAAGTCCAGTCGCCTGGCCATCCGCATGGCCCGTCCGAAGTCCTTGGTCCACACCGAGGACGCCAGCCCGTACGGCACTCCGTTGGCCCAGGCCAGCGCCTCGGCTTCGTCGGAGAACTTCTGCACGGTGATGACCGGCCCGAAAATCTCGTTCTGGATCATCTCGTCGTCCTGCCGCAGCCCAGAGACGACCGACGGCTCAAAGTAGAAACCGCGATCCCCCTGGCGCTTGCCACCCGCGTCAACCGAGGCGTGGTCCGGGACTCGCTCGAAGAAGGAGGACACTCGCTCGAGCTGGTTGACGTTGTTGACCGGCGGAACCATTGCGTCCTCGTCGCCAGGGCCGTTGGCGTAGGTCGTCTCCATGCCGCGAGCAGCCTCGGCGAGCCCGGCCACGAAGTCGTCGTAGATGCCGGGAGCGGCGAGGACGCGGGTGGCTGCGGTGCAGTCCTGGCCGGCGTTGAAGTAGCCAGCGATGGAGATGCCCTCAACAGCGGCCTCGAGATCAGCATCGTCGAACACCACTACGGGCGCCTTGCCGCCGAGCTCGAGGTGGACGCGCTTGACGTCGAAGGACGCGGACTTGGCGACCTCCATGCCTGCGCGCACCGATCCGGTGATCGCGACCATCTGCGGGATCTTGTGCTCGACCAGCGCCCGCCCAGTGTCACGATCCCCGCACACGACATTGAGGACGCCCGGTGGCAGCAGCCCGGCCTCGTTGATCAACTGAGCCATCCGGACCGTGGAAGCCGGCGTCGTATCCGAGGGCTTGACGACGACGGCGTTGCCGGCGGCGATCGCCGGCGCGAACTTCCAGACCGCCATCATCATGGGGTAGTTCCACGGCGTGACCTGTCCGATGACCCCGATCGGCTCCCGACGGATCATCGAGGTATGTCCGGCCATGTATTCCCCAGCCGCTCGGCCTTCGAGCAACCGGGCCGCTCCGGCGAAGAACCGGATCTGGTCGATCATCGGCGGGATCTCTTCAGACGCCGTGAGCGCCAGGGGCTTGCCAGTGTTCTCGGACTCGATGGCGATCAGCTCATCGGCGTGCTGCTCGAGCAGGTCGGCGATGCCGAGCATCGCCTTCTGCCGCTCGGACGGGGTGCTGTCGCGCCACGTGTCGAAGCCAGCGGCCGCAGCCTGGTAGGCACGATCGACATCGGCCTCGGAGGACAGGGGTGCAGTCCCGTAGACCGCACCAGTGCTGGGGTTGACTAGGTCAGTGGTGCGGCCATCGGTCGCGGCGACCGACTCACCGCCAACCACGTTGAGCAGCTCGCGCTTGTCGCTCACGCCGGGCTCCGTTCGGGTCAGGGTGCGGGTGAAGGTGCGGGGTTAGGCACCGAATGAGGCGAGCCTAGCCCGGCGAGTGCCGGAACCGACAGGTGCAGGCGCCTCATCCTGCGGAAATCGCAAGAAATGGCCAGCAATTCCACGGATCCGCTTGCCTCACCGGGGTTGGCGCAGACAGAATGCCCCGCATGGCCGAACGTGAACGCAATGTCGCACCGGCCCTGGACGCCGTCTCGAAAGCCATCATCGAGCAGCTCCAACAGGATGGCCGGCGGGCGTACGCCACGATCGGCAAGGCTGTCGGACTCAGCGAGGCCGCGGTCCGCCAGCGGGTTCAGCGAATGCTCGACGCCGGCGTGATGCAGATCGTCGCGGTCACCGACCCACTCACCGTCGGGTTCCCGCGCGCCGCCATGATCGGGATTCGCGTCGAAGGGGACAGCGAGATCGTCGCCGACAAGATCGCGGGCTTCACCGAGGTCGACTACGTGGTGCTCACCGCCGGTTCCTTTGACATCCTGGCCGAGATCGTGTGCGAGGACGACGACCACCTGCTCGAGATCATCAACAAGCGCATCCGGGCCATCCCGGGAGTCGTGACCACCGAGAGTTTCGTTTATCTGAAGCTCCGCAAGCAGATCTACACCTGGGGTACCCGATGACCACGTCAGCGCTGTCCTTTTCCGAGCCGGGGGAGGACGCCCTCGCCGAGCGCGCCGCTAAGAACCTGTGGATGCACTTCACCCGCCACTCGACCTACAGCGACGGCTCCGGCCACGTCCCGGTGATCGTGCGCGGCGACGGCGCCTACATCTGGGACGACCAAGGCAAGCGCTATCTCGACGGACTCGCCGGCTTGTTCACCGTGCAGGCTGGACACGGCCGCGCAGAGCTAGCCGATGCGGCTCATAAGCAGTCGAGCGAGCTCGCCTTCTTCCCGCTCTGGTCCTACGCCCACCCACAGGCCATCGAGCTGGCAGAACGGCTTGCGCACTATGCGCCCGGTGATCTCAACCGGGTCTTCTTCACCACCGGCGGCGGAGAAGCCGTCGAGAGCGCTTGGAAGGCCGCCAAGCAGTTCTTCAAGCTCACCGGTAAGCCCATGAAACACAAGGTGATCAGCCGGGCTGTTGCCTATCACGGCACGCCCCAGGGCGCCTTGTCGATCACCGGCATCCCGGAAGCGAAGATGTTCTTCGAGCCACTAGTTCCCGGCGCGCACAAGGTGCCCAACACGAACTTCTACCGCGCCACCGAGCACGCTGATGATCTCGAGGCGTTCGGTCGGTGGGCGGCTGACCGCATCGACGAGGCCATCGAGTTCGAGGGGGCCGACACTGTTGCGGCAGTCTTCCTGGAACCGGTCCAGAACTCCGGTGGCTGCTTCCCCCCGCCGCCCGGCTACCTGGAGCGAGTCCGCGAGATCTGCGACAAGCACGACGTGCTCATGGTCGCCGACGAGACGATCTGCGCCTTCGGTCGGATCGGTGAGATGTTCGCAATGACCCGGTTCGGCGTGAACCCCGACATCATCACCTGCGCCAAGGGCATGACGTCCGGCTACGCACCCATCGGCGCGATGATCGTTGGGGACAAGGTCTTCGAGCCGTTCTCCAAGGGTGCCAACTACTTCGCCCACGGGTACACCTTCGGCGGGCACCCGGTCTCCGCGGCCGTGGCCAATGCCAACCTCGATGTCTTCGAGCGTGAAGGCCTCAACGCCCACGTGCGGGCCAACGAGGGAGCCTTCCGCTCCACGCTGGAGAAGTTGCTCGACCTGCCCATCGTGGGTGACGTACGCGGAGCTGGCTACTTCTACGGGATCGAGTTGGTCAAGGACAAGGTCACCAAGGAGACGTTCAACGACGACGAAGCCGAGCGGCTGCTGCGCGGGTTCCTCTCCAAGGCGCTCTTCGATGCGGGCCTCTACTGCCGCGCCGACGACCGCGGCGACCCGGTCATCCAGCTCGCCCCGCCGCTGATCGTCGGCCAGCCCGAGTTCGACCTCATCGAGCAGACGCTGCGCAGCGTCCTCACCGAGGCTTGGTCGATCCTGTGAGGTTGATCTTCTGACGACACATGCCCCCGGCTCGACCCCGCGCACTCGGGTCCGTCGGCTGAAGGAAAAGGCCGTCCACGACCCGGCGGCCCTCAACGCCGTCCTCGACGCCGGTCTCGTCGCGCACGTTGGCGTCATCGATGACGCCGGCCAGCCGTACGTCGTCCCCGTTGTCTACGCCCGCGACGGGGACCAGGTGCTCTTCCACGGCTCCACCGGTTCGCGGCTGTTCAGGTCCCTCGCCCAGGGAGCGCCCACCTGCCTGACCGTCACGCTGCTCGACGGTCTCCTCGTTGCGCGTTCGGCGTTCGAGTCATCGATGCACTACCGCAGCGTGATGGTTCTCGGCACCTGCACGGTCGTGACCGGAACCGCCAAGCGCGAGGCTCTGCGGGTGATCACCGAGCACCTGATGCCCGGTCGGTGGGACGACGTACGGGCTCCGCACACGAGAGAAGTCGCAGCCACGACGATCCTTGCGTTGTCGCTGAACGAAGCCTCGGTGAAGATCAGCGACAGCCAACCCGACGATCTCGACGAGGACATCGCCGGGCCGGCCTGGGCGGGGGTGGTCCCGATGCGCGAGACCTATGGACGGCCGACCTCGGCCGATGATCTGAGCCCAGGCATCGCAATTCCGTCCTACGTGAAGACCTGGAAGCGATGACCGCAGCAGAAGTGTTGCGGGACCGAGACGACCTGTCGCTGTGGTGGGCGACGCTGCCGGATGAGCTGGTCGGCCCGACTCGGGCCCCGCTTCCCGGCGACACCGATGCCGACGTGGTCATCGTCGGCGCCGGCTACACCGGTTTGTGGACGGCCTACTACCTGGCCAAGGCCGACCCCTCGCTGCGGATCGTCGTCCTCGAGCGTGAAGTCGCCGGCTTCGGGGCGTCGGGCCGCAACGGAGGTTGGTGCTCGGCGCTGTTCCCGGCTCCTTGGTCCAAGCTCGCCAAGGGCTCGAGCCGCGAGGCGGCCGTCGCGATGCAAAGGGCGATGTTCAAGACTGTCGACGAGGTTGGGTCGGTGGTCGCGGCCGAAGGGCTGGACGTCCACTGGGCCAAAGGCGGCACGACCAACTTGGCGCGGACGCCCATGCAGTTGGCGCGCGCCCGTGCCGAGATCTCCTATGCACGAGAGTGGGGCTTCGGCGAGGAGGATTACCGCCTGTTGTCCGCCAGCGAAGCCGAGACCTCGGTCGGCGCTTCTGAGGTCTTGGGGGGCACCTTCACCCCGCACACCGCGGCGATCCATCCGGCACGGTTGGTCCGTAGCCTGGCCCAAGTCGTCGAGCGGCTCGGCGTCACGATTTACGAGGGCACTGAGGTCACGTCGCTCGAGCCAGGCGTCGCCCGAACCTGTCAGGGAGAGGTGCGGGCGCCCTACTGCATCCGCGCCACCGAGGGCTACACCGCCGAACTGCCCGGACTCAAGCGGGCCGTCGTCCCGGTCTACTCACTCATGGTGGCCACCGAACCGTTGCCCGACGCCTTCTGGGCCGAGGTCGGACTGTCCTCACGGCCGACTTTTGCCGACGAGCGACACCTGATCATCTACGGCCAGCGCACGGCCGACGGGCGGTTCGCCTTCGGTGGGCGCGGAGCGCCTTACCACTTCGGCTCGACCATAGACACCCGCTTCGACCGAGACCCGGCGGTCTTCGCCGAACTCCATCACGTGCTGCTCGAGCTCTTTCCGAGCATGGGCGACGCGGCCATCACGCACAGGTGGGGCGGACCGCTCGGCATCACGCGAGACTGGTATGCCTCATGCGGGCTCGACGAGGCGACGGGCATGGGCTGGGCAGGGGGCTACGTCGGTGACGGGGTCGGCACCGCCAACCTGGCCGGACGTACCCTCGCCGACCTGATCCTCGGCAACGACAGCGACCTGGTGCGGCTGCCCTGGGTGAACCATCGATCGCGCCGGTGGGAGCCGGAGCCGTTGCGCTTTCTCGGTGTCAACGCCGGGCTCCGGGTGATGGCGTCGGCCGATCAGGTCGAGAACCGAACCGGTCGCTCGGCCAAGCGCGCCGAGTTCGTCAACCGATTGATGGGCAACGGCTGAGCCCGCCTGCCGGACCCGTCCCCCCGCTGAG
>JANPBY010000109.1:0-18638 GCA_031430645.1 Actinomycetes bacterium | reverse complement strand
CAACCCACCACACCGCGGGGGGGATCGGCTCCGTGTTCGATGGCGAGGGCGGCGATCCGGTGGGCCAGCTCGATGTCCAACTGACTCACCCCGCCCGCGGAGTGCGTCACGAGGAAGAAGCTGATCGTCCGCCAGCGGATGTCGATGTCGGGGTGGTGGTCCAGCTCCTCGGCGATCTCGGCGACGTCGCTCACCAACTTGACGCCGTCAAGGAAGGAAGGCGCGGTGTACGCGCGCCGCAGACCAGCGCCGTCACCGGTCCAACCGGGAAGGCCGGTCAGCTGACGGGAGATCTCTTCGGCGTCCAGGGCTCGGCTCATACCCGGAGCCTGGCACGCCCGGGCGCTCCCGGTCACTCCCTAGCGTCCGACCAACTGAGGGCTATACGCCACCGTTGGTCGGACGCAGGGTGTTAGCCCGTGGCGGTGCGTACGGCGATGACGAGGGCAGCCACCACAGCCACGACGATGGCGAACGCCCGGAACGCCACCGGGGGGAGTCGGCGCGCCAGCCGTACCCCGGCCAGGCCACCGACCAACGAACCCACCGCGACCACCAGCGCCACCGGCCAGTCGACATTCCCGGTGGCAATGAACAACAGCGAGGCCACGACGCTGACGACCAGGGCGATCGCGTTCTTCAGGGCGTTGGCCCGCTGGACGTCCGGTTCATACAACGCCCCGATCAGCGCAAGCAGGATCACGCCCTGGGCAGCCCCGAAGTAGCCGCCATAGATCGCCGTCAGCCCCACGCCGAGCACCAATAGCCCGAAGGCGCTCTGGTGTGCGCCGCGGCGCTCGAGCCACCCGTTCACTCGGGTCTGCAGAGCCGTGAGTACGGCTGCAAGCAGAAGAAGCACCGGCACCAGTCGTTCGAAGGACTCCGCGGGCAGCACCAACAACAGCGACGCACCCACGACCGCGCCGACCGCGGCGACGGCCCCCAGCCGGAGCAGCACCGGGCCACGTCCGACGAGTTCGCGCCGATAGCCCGCGACCGCGCCCAACGTGCCGGGCAGAAGTCCCACGGTGTTGGTGGCGTTGGCCGTCACCGGCGGCAGGCCGACGGCGAGCAGTAACGGGAAGCTCACCAGACTGCCCGCGCCGACAACCGCATTCATCGTGCCGGCCACGAGGCCTGCAGTCAGCGCCAGGATCAGGTCGAGGGAGTTCACCTCGGACCCATGCCGTGGGTGGTCAGCCGACCGAGACCTTGGCTCGCACGTAGGCAAGCCGCGGGTTGTCGGGCCACAGGCTCGCTGACCGGGACAACTCATCCGCCGCTTCCGCACTACGGCCCTGGCCGGAGCGCACCGTCGCCAGGGTCAAGAGGTCGTCGGCTTTCTCGCTGGAGTTCCGTTGCCAGGCTGCGCCCTCGGCGAGCCAGTGATCGGCCTCGGCCCAACGACCGGCGACCGCAGCGTGTCGGGCGTGCAGGCTGGATAACGTCATGCTGCTGCTCACCAGCCGCTGGGCATCGATCAGCGTGGTGGTCAGTTCGGGCTCGGCAGCCTCAACCGAGAGCTGGCCGGACTCCACAGCATCAAGAAGCATCCGCGCGTGCATGACCGTTGAATCGGCACGCTTGCGCCCTCGGTCTGGGGTCGCCGCCACCAAATCGCGGGAAGCCGTGACGGCACCGGTCAGATTGCCCTGGGCGTGCCGCGCCGAGGCCAGCGCTGCGAGCGCGGTGCGGTCGGCGGGCCGTCCATGCAAACGCGCGAGGGCCATCGCTTCGGCGGCGGCCGGGTCGGTGGCCACGGTCTTGGCTGCTTTGCGGGAGCCCCGCGTGGGAATCGTCAACCCGAGGTTGACCACGGGGTCGTACTTCACGTCCGCCACCCGTTCCTTGAGCGGGATCAACGCGTTGTCGGTGATCTTGATGTGCTCGGGGCAGACCTCGGTGCAGCACTTGGTGATGTTGCACATCCCCAGGCCGTGGTCCTCCTGCGCCGCCCGCCGGCGGTCTGCGGTGTCGAGGGGGTGCATCTCCAGCTCCGCGATGCGCATCAGAAAGCGAGGCCCAGCAAAGGCTTCCTTGTTCTCCTCGTGGTCGCGGACGACGTGGCAGACGTCGTTGCACATGAAGCACTCGATGCACTTGCGGAACTCCTGGCTCCGCTCGACATCGATCTGCTTCATTCGGTACTCACCAGGCGCCAGGTCCTCCGGTGGCTTGAAGGAGGGGATAGACCGCGCCTTCTCGTAGTTGAAGGACACGTCGGTGACGAGGTCACGGATCACTGGGAACGCCCGCATGGGCGTCACCGTCACCGTCTCCTCCTCGGTGAACGTGCTCATCCGGGTCATGCAGAGCAGCCGAGGCATCCCGTTGATCTCTGCGCTGCACGACCCGCACTTGCCGGCCTTGCAGTTCCAGCGAACGGCAAGGTCGGGAGCCTGGGTCGCCTGGATGCGGTGGATGACGTCGAGGACGACCTCGCCCTCGTTGACGTCGACCGCGAAGTTGACGAAGTCCCCGTCGCTCGCATCGCCGCGCCAGACGCGGAACTGACCCTCGTACCCCATCAGTTCCCCTCTCCAGCGGCCTTGGGAAGTTCCTCGGCCGTGAGGTATTTCGCCAGCTCTTTGACATCGAAGAGGTGAAGCAGGTCCTCGCGCATGCTCGGGAGCGGCTGCTGGTGGATCGCCACTCCGTCGCCCTCGCTTCGGCAGATGATGTTGATCTGCCGCCACTTCGGATCCATGCCGGGGAAGTCGTCGCGGGTGTGTCCGCCGCGGGACTCGGTGCGCTCGAGGGCGGCCCGAGCCACGCACTCCGAGACGATCAGCATGTTCTTCAGGTCGAGCGCGAGGTGCCAGCCAGGATTGAAGGCGCGACCACCGGTCACCGTCACCTGGGCGGCCCGCACCTTGAGCTCCTCGAGCGCGGCCAGCGCGGCGCTCACCTCGTCCTTGGTGCGGATGATGCCGACGAGGGAGTTCATCATCGTCTGGAGCTCGGAGTGGACGGTGTAGGGGTTCTCGGAACCGTTGCTGTCAAAGGGGGCCAGCGCCTCTGCCTCGGCGGCGGCGAGTTGAGCTTCGCTGAGCGAAGGACGTACGGCTCCAAGCCCCTCGACGTATGCGGCAGCACCCATCCCGGCGCGCCGACCGAAGACGAGCAGGTCCGACAAGGAGTTGCCGCCGAGGCGGTTCGATCCGTGCATACCGCCGGCGACCTCACCGGCTGCGAACAGTCCGGGAACCAAGGTGGCTGTGCTGTCCGGCTCCACCTCGACGCCGCCCATGACGTAGTGACAGGTCGGCCCGACCTGCATGGCCTCAGCCGTGATATCGACGTCGGCGAGCTCCTTGAATTGGTGCCACATCGACGGCAGCTTCTTGCGGATGACGTCGGCGGGAAGGCGCTTGGAAACATCAAGAAAGACCCCACCCTGAGGCGACCCGCGTCCGGCCTTGACCTCGCTGTTGATGGCGCGGGCGACCTCGTCCCGGGGGAGCAGCTCGGGTGGTCGCTTGTTGTGGTCGGGGTCGGTGTACCAACGGTCGCCCTCGGCCTCGGTCTCGGCGTACTGCCCGCGGAAGACCTCCGGGACGTAGTCGAACATGAACCGCTTGCCCTCGGAGTTGGTCAGCACGCCGCCGTCACCACGGACCGACTCGGTCACGAGGATGCCGCGGACACTCGGCGGCCAGACCATCCCGGTGGGGTGGAACTGGATGAACTCCATATTGACCAGCGTTCCCCCGGCCCGCATGGCTAGTGCGTGTCCGTCGCCGGTGTACTCCCAGGAGTTGCTCGTCACGGTGTAGGACTTGCCGATTCCACCGGTGGCCAGCACGACGGCCGGCGCCTCGAAGGCCAAGAACGAGCCGTCCTCGCGGCGATAGGCGAAGCATCCGGTGACGGCCCCGCGCTCGTCCTGAAGGATTTGGGTGACGGTGACCTCAGCGAAGACCTGCAAGCGGGCCTCAGCCTTGCCGTACGCCTGCTCGTCATCTTGTTGGAGGGAGACGATCTTCTGCTGAAGGGTGCGGATCAGCTCCAGGCCCGTGCGGTCGCCGACGTGGGCAAGGCGGGGGTACTCGTGGCCGCCGAAGTTGCGCTGGCTGATCTTGCCCTCGGGGGTGCGGTCGAAGAGTGCGCCGTACGTCTCTAGCTCCCACACCCGGTCCGGCGCCTCCTTGGCATGCAGCTCGGCCATCCGCCAGGAGTTGAGGAACTTGCCCCCGCGCATGGTGTCGCGGAAGTGGACCTGCCAGTTGTCCTTGTCGTTGACGTTGCCCAAGGATGCGGCGATGCCGCCCTCGGCCATCACGGTGTGGGCCTTGCCGAACAGCGACTTGCAAATGATGGCGGTGCGCAGGCCCGACTCATGAGCTTCGATCGCCGCGCGCAGCCCAGCTCCACCTGCACCGATGACGATGACGTCGAAGCGGTGGCGTTCTGGCTCATTCATGTGCGTGCCCAGTCATCGAGGTCAGTTGATGAAGCGGAGGTCGCTGATCCAGCCAGCAGCCAACGCCATGATGTAGAAGTCCGTGAACGCCAAGGTCCCGAGAGTGATCCAGGCCAACCCCATGTGTCGGGCGTTCAGCTTCGTCACCCACGTCCAGAGCCGATAGCGGATCGGGTGCTTGGAGAAGTGGTTGAGCCGCCCGGCGACGGCATGCCGACAGGAGTGGCAGGAGACGGTGTAGGCCCACAACGCGATGACGTTGATCCACAGGATCACCGTGCCAAGGCCGATGCCGAAGCCCTCGGGGCTCTTGAAGGCCAGGGCGGCGTCCCAGGTGTTGATCAGCGAGATGGCCGCGGCCGCATAGAAGAAGTAGCGGTGCAGGTTCTGCATGATCAGCGGCGCCTGGGTCTCCCCGGTGTACTTCTTGTGTGGCTCCGCCACGGCGCAAGCCGGCGGGGACAACCAGAACGACCGGTAGTAAGCCTTGCGGTAGTAGTAGCAGGTCAACCGGAAGAGCAGGAGGAACGGCAAGGTCAACGCGGCGTAGGGCAGCCACCACACGTCGGGGAGGAAGGTGCCGAACAGGGCGGCCTCAGGATCGCAGCCATTAGAAACACAAGGTGAGTAGAACGGGGTCAGGTAGTGGTATTCGCCCACCCAGTACCACTGCTGCATGAACACCCGCACGGTCGCGTAGGTGATCCACGCGCCCAGACCGACAATCGTGAGCACCTGCGGGACCCACCACCGGTCCTGCCGAAGGGTGCGTGCGGCGATCCTGGCCCGCCCTGGGGCGCTGGTCACGCCAGCCATCAGTGTTGCCCTCCGATGTGTCCATCGACTGTGTCCATCGACGGTGGATCCCAGCCCACGCTGGTGGCGGAAACCATTCGTCCCTGCTTGGAATACCCTAGAGCCCGGGCGTCGAGCCCGCTGCGTGATACCAGGCCCTCACCGTATGGCCTTTCTCACCCTCGAACCGCGCCACCCAAAGACCCGACCCATCCAGAGACGAGCACCCTCGCATGCCCACCCACGACTCCCGCCCGCGCGTCAGCCGCACCGACCTGCGCAACGTGGCGATCGTCGCGCACGTCGACCACGGCAAGACCACCCTGGTCGACGCGATGCTCTGGCAGTCCGGCGCCTTCTCCGAGCACCAGGCGGACGAGGGGTCGGTCAACGTCCGGGTCATGGACTCGATGGACCTTGAGCGCGAGAAGGGCATCACGATTCTCGCGAAGAACACCGCTGTCCTGCACAAGATGGCCGACGGCACGGAAGTGACGATCAACATCATCGACACCCCTGGTCACGCCGACTTCGGCGGTGATGTCGAGCGCGGCCTGGAGATGGTCGATGGTGTCCTGCTGCTCGTCGACGCCTCCGAGGGGCCGCTTCCACAGACCCGCTTCGTGCTCCGCAAGGCCCTGCAGAAGCGGTTGCCGGTGGTCCTGGTCATCAACAAGGTCGACCGCTCCGACGCCCGGATCGCCGAGGTGGTCGACGAGACGTACGAACTCTTTCTCGACCTCGACGCCGACGAGACCCAGATCGAGTTCCCGATCATCTACTGCCAGGCGAAGGCTGGGAAGGCGTCACTCACCCGACCGGCGGATGGCTCCAGCCCGGACGCCCCTGACCTCGAGGCGCTGTTCACGACCATCGTCGAGACCGTGCCGGCACCGTCCTACACCGAGGGCGCGCCGCTGCAGGCGCACGTGACCAACCTTGACTCCAGCCCCTACCTCGGCCGGCTCGCGCTGTGCCGCGTGCACGAGGGCACGATCACCAAGGGCCAGTCGGTGGCCTGGTGCCGCACCGACGGCACCACCGAGCGGGTCAAGGTCACCGAGTTGCTGATGACCCAGGCGCTGGACCGGGTCCCGGTCGAGAGCGCCGGACCCGGCGACATCATCGCGGTGGCCGGCTTCCCCGAGATCACTATCGGCGAGACCCTGGCCGACCCAGAGGACCCGCGGCCCCTGCCGGCCATCACCGTCGATGAGCCGTCCATCTCGATGACCATCGGCATCAACACGGCACCACTCGCGGGCAGGAGCGGGAAGAAACTGACCGCGCGCCTCGTGAAGAGCCGCCTGGACGCCGAACTGATCGGCAACGTCTCAATCCGCGTGGAGCCGACCGAACGCCCCGACACTTGGGAGGTGCAGGGCCGCGGTGAGCTGCAGCTCGCGATCCTGGTCGAGCTGATGCGCCGTGAGGGCTTCGAGCTCACCGTCGGCAAGCCTCAGGTCGTGACCAAGGTCGTGGACGGCAAGATCCACGAACCGATGGAGCACCTCACCGTCGACATCCCCGAGGACTACCTCGGCGTCGTCACCCAGCTGATGGCCCTGCGCAAGGGCCGGATGGAACAGATGGTCAACCATGGCACCGGCTGGGTCCGCATGGAGTACGTCGTCCCGGCGCGCGGCCTGATCGGCTTCCGCACCGAGTTCCTCACCGAGAGCAGGGGGACGGGGCTGCTTCATCACGTCTTCGCGCGCTACGAGCCCTGGCACGGCGAGCTGCGCACCCGCCCGACGGGATCCCTGGTGGCGGACCGGTCTGGGCCGACTACGGGTTTCGCGCTGTCCAACCTCCAGGAGCGGGGCACGTTGTTCGTCGGCCCGGGCACCGAGGTCTATGAGGGCATGATCGTGGGCGAGAACTCTCGGTCCGATGACATGGACGTCAATGCGACCAAGGAGAAGAAGCTCACCAACATGCGGCAGTCATCGGGAGACATCCTGGTGCCGCTCATCCCGCACAAGGCGATGTCCCTGGAGCAAGCCCTGGAGTTCTGCCGCGAGGACGAGTGCGTCGAGGTCACCCCGGCGACCGTACGGCTGCGCAAGGTCTTCCTCGACCGCAACGAGCGGGACAAGGCCCGGGGCCGAGCCAAGAAGGCCTGACGCGTTTTGGGGCACTTCACCGGACGATCTGCGGAAACGGCTGCGGTCGGGCGGCGTTCGTATCACGATATGGACACGGGCCGCGTTCCTCTGTGGGCTCGGCTAAAGGGATGACGTAGCGTTCGGCCGTCCCGTCGACCAGGGCGGCCCTGTCAAACGCTGCGAATCTCTCGAGAAGGGGACCCAAAACGCATGACTGTTGTGGATGCTCCCGTCGAGTTGGCCGCCGCTTCCGAGCCGACCGTTGCCGGCCGATCCATCACTCAGATCGCGTGGTCTCGCCTCCGCCGCGACAAGGTGGCGATGGTGTCGTTGGCAACGATCGCGTTCCTCTTGTTCGTCGCGATCTTTGCGCCGCTCATCACCCGGGTCATGGGACTGGACCCGAACCAATACAACCCCGGTCTTCTCAACCCCAACGGGAGCCTCCCGTTCGGCTGGCTCAACTCGGGCATCTCCTGGCAGCACCCCTTCGGCATTGAGCCCGGCACCGGCCGCGACATCTTCGCTCGGCTGATCTACGGCGCGCGCATCTCCCTGCTCGTCTCCCTGACGGCAACGGTGATCGTGGTGTTTCTCGGCCTGACCTTCGGGATCATCTCGGGCTATTCGCGCGGCTTCGTCGACGGCGCGCTCGGCCGCTTCATGGACCTGATCCTCGCCTTCCCGTTCCTGCTCATGCTGCTGGCGCTGTCCAACGTGGTCATCCAGCGCATCGAGTCCCTCGGGATCGAGGGCAATGCCGCCCGGATCCTCTATGTGACGCTCATCCTCAGCATCTTCGGCTGGCCCTACCTCGCCCGGATCGTGCGCGGTCAGGTGCTCAGCCTGCGTGAGCGGGAGTTCGTCGAGGCGTCGGTCAGCCTCGGGTCGAGCACCCCGCGCATCCTGGTGAAGGAGATCCTGCCGAACCTGTGGGCGCCCGTGCTGGTCTACACCTCGCTGCTGATCCCCACGTTCATCGCCGCCGAGGCAACCGTGAGCTTCCTCGGGGTCGGGGTGACCGAGCCGCAGACGACGTGGGGCGGGATGCTCTCGGACTCGGTGACGTACTTCATCGTCGACCCGCTCTATCTCTTCATCCCAGGCACCCTGCTCGTCGTCGTGGTGCTGGCGTTCAACTTGCTGGGCGACGCCGTGCGCGACGCCCTCGACCCACGGGCCGGCCGCTCATGAGCGCCACCGTGGCCATTGATCGTCCCGGTTCAGACCGGGCAGGCTCGAATCTGGGCCGCACATCGTCGGGACCTGAGGTCCTGGCGCAAACGAGGAGGAATTTTGGTTAAGACGACTTGGGGCGTCCGTGCAGTGGCGCTCGCTGGTGTCGCCACGTTGGCGCTGACCGCATGTGGCGGTAGCAGCGGTGGCGACGACGGCGGTACGACTGGCGGCAACGAGCCGGTCAAGGGCGGAACGCTCACCATGCTCACCCCGCTGGAGAAGCTCCAGCACCTGGACCCGCAGTTGGTCTACACGGGTGAAGATGCGTCGTTCTCGCAGAGCTGGTGGCAGCGTCAACTCGTGGTCTACAAGGTCAGCAATGACCCGAACGAGGCAGCACAGCTCGTGGGAGACCTGGCCACTGATACCGGTACCCCTAATGCTGACGGCAGCCAATGGGTGTTCAACCTGCGCAGCGGTGCGACCTGGGAAGACGGAAAGCCCCTCACCTGTGCAGATATCGCCTACGGCATCTCCCGGCAGTACTCCGAGGTCACCGGCGGTGGCCCGAAGTACCTCGTGGACTTCCTCGATATCCCGAAGAACGCTGAGGGCGTTTCGGACTACTCAGGCCCCAACGCCGAACCGGTCAAGGGCCAGGACCTCTTCGACAAGGCTGTGGTCTGCGACGGAGAGACCAGCATCACGTTCAACCTCAACGCACCTGTGCCGGACTTCCCGTACGCCCTGATCTGGGGCACCGGACCGGTCCCGGAGGCTCGTGACAACGGCATCGAGTACGACAAGGCCCCCGCGACCAGCGGTCCCTACAAGATCGAGTCCAACGTCACCAACAAGGAACTCGTTCTGGTTCGCAGCGAGGCGTGGGATGCAGCCAGCGACCCCTACCGGCCCGCCTACCCGGACAAGATCGTCATCAAGTACGGCCTCACAGGGACCGAGATCGACCAGCGGCTGATCGAAGACGCTGGCGAGGACAAGAACGCTATCCAATACGGCGCTCTCGACACGGCGGTCCTCGCGACGGTCTTCAACGACCCGGCCTTCGAAGCGCGCCGGATCAACGAGTTCAGCCCGTACTCGATCTACCTCGGCATCAACACCCAGCTGGTCCCCAACCTCAAGCACCGTCAGGCCATGGCCGTGGCGCTCGACCGGGCCCAGATCAAGACCAACGGTGGTGGTGACTTCGCCGGCGCACTCGCCGACGGAACGGTCAAGCCCAACATCGGTATCGACTACGCGCCCACGGGCCTGTGGGAGAGCCTGCTGGGCCAGCCGATCCCGGACAGCGGTGACCCGGAGTACGCGAAGAAGCTCATCGCGGAGTCAGGTGAAGCCCCGCCGGTCATTCGCTACCAGTACCGCGGCGAGGGCACTGCGGAGCTCAACGCCGGTGTCATCAAGACGTCTCTCGAGAAGGCGGGCTTCGAAGTCAAGTTGGAGAACCTGCCCCAAGGCGACTACTACACGATTCTCTTCGACGACAAGAAGGCCCACGAGCTCATGAGCCTCGGCTGGGGTGCGGACTGGCCGAACGCCGGCACCGTTCTCGGCCCGCTGTTCAAGACTGGCGGCTCGTGGAACCTGTCGAGGAGCAGCGACAAGGTCTACGACGACAAGGTCGCCATAGCTCAGAGCACCCTGGACAGAGCAGCACAAGCCAAGCTGTGGCAGGAGCTCAACGCCTACTCGATGGAGCAGATGTGGGCCATTCCCACGCTGTTCGAGAACGACCAGCGCATTGCTGGCTCGGGCGTGAAGTCGGCTTCGGCTCCGGATGGCAAGAACCTCTACCTCTGGGGCGCTGCTGGTTCGTGGCCCTACGTGGACATGTACGTCAGTCAGTAGTTGACGGCGTACTGAACAAGTGAGTCATGGTGGCCGGGAAGCAGTTCTTCGCTTCCCGGCCACCATGCCCTCTGCGCCTCTAGACTGCCGCGCAGGCATCTCTGAGGGACAAGGTTCGACCACCGCCAAGTAACTGAGGAGCGACTGTGGCTGGGTATGTCGTACGCCGGTTGCTCGCCATGTTCGGCATGCTCATCGCTTTGACCATCGTCACGTTCTTGATGTTCGCTGTCATCCCCGCGGACCCAGCCAGGCTGAGCTGCGGCAAGACCTGCACCCCCGAGATCATCGCGGCCAACCGCGTCCTCTACGGCATCGACAAGCCGATCGCGGAGCAGTACGTCGCCTTCGCCAAGGGCCTGGTGGTCGGGCGGACCTACGGCTCGGGAGCCACTGAGGTCAACTGCCCCGCCCCGTGCCTGGGCTATTCCTTCGTCCAGGACGAGAACGTCACCGATCTGATCAAGACCGCCCTGCCAGTGACGATCAACCTGGCCATTGGGGCCTTCATCCTCTTCATGGTGGTCGGCATCAGTGTCGGGGTCATCTCGGCGCTCCGTCGAGGCAAGGTGACCGACCGCGTCTCCATGGGCGTCGCACTGTTCTTCTACTCCTTCCCCGTGTTCTTCATCGGACTCGTCCTGCTCTACTTCGTGAAGATCAAGTGGCGGCTGATTCCCGCATCCGTGGAATATGTGCCGTTCTATGAGGATCCGGTCGCCTATCTGCAGGTGATGATCCTGCCGTGGATCACCCTCGCCCTGCTGTACGCCGCGTTCTATTCCCGGCTGACTCGCAACCAGATGCTTGAGACCCTCGGCGAGGACTACATCAGGACGGCCCGGGCGAAGGGTCTGGCCGAACGCGTGGTCATCGGTAAGCACGCCTTCCGAGCCGGACTCACCCCCATCGTTACGGCGGCGGGACTCGACCTCGCCGGCATCCTCGGCGGTGCTGTCATCACGGAGTCGATCTTCCGCCTGAATGGCATCGGGCGGCTGTCGATCCAGGCCGTGACCAACACCGATCTCCCTGTCGTGGTCGGGACCGTGCTCGTGGCCGCCGTGTTTGTGATCGTCGCCAATCTGATCGTTGACCTGTTGTATGCCGTCATCGACCCCCGAGTGAGACTCACATGAGCGATCCGTTCCTCACCGTGAACGGCCTCGGGGTCACGTTCCCCACCGAGGACGGTCCCCTGCAAGCCGTCGACGACGTCTCGTTCACCTTGACCAAGGGCCGGACCCTGGCGATTGTCGGTGAGTCGGGCTCGGGCAAGAGCGTGACGAGCCAAGCCCTGATGGGACTCCACAACCGCAAGGCCGTGAAGATGGTCGGAGAAGTCACCCTCGACGGCCAGGAGTTGGTCAACGCGAGCGACCAGGAACTTCGAGCCGTGCGCGGCAAGAAGATGGCGATGATCTTCCAGGACCCGCTGTCTGCCCTGCACCCGTACTACACGATCGGCAAGCAGCTCATCGAAGCGCGGCTCGTGCACGTGGAAGAGTCCAAGGAAGCCGCGCGTGCGCGAGCGATCACCATGCTTGACCGGGTCGGCATTCCAAGCTCGACGCAACGGATGGATGACTACCCCCATCAGCTCTCGGGCGGCATGCGCCAGCGCGTGATGATCGCGATGGGACTGATCAACGACCCAGAACTGCTCATCGCGGACGAACCCACGACGGCGCTCGATGTCACGGTGCAGGCCCAGATCCTCGACCTGCTCATCGACCTGCAACGTGAGTTCGGCACCGCGATCATCGTCATCACCCATGACCTCGGCGTCGTCGCCGGCATGGCCGACGAGGTCGTGGTCATGTACGGCGGTCGGGTGGTCGAGCACGGCTCCGTACGCGACATCTTCTACAAGCCCGAGATGCCGTACACCCTGGGCCTCATCGCGTCGATGCCACGCATGGATCAGGTGAACGAACGCCTCGACCCGATCCCCGGGCAACCGCCGTCCATGCTGAACCTGCCCAAGGGCTGTGTCTTTCGGCCGCGGTGTGCCTACCACGACCTCGTGCCCGACGGTCGTTGTGACACCGAGCGTCCCGATCTGCTCCTTGCACAGACTGGCCATGAGGTGCGCTGTCACCTTGCCTCGTCGGTCCGGCAAGGTATCGCTGAGGAACGCCTCACTGCGCTAGCAGGTGGTGTGGCGTGACCGCCACTGAGACCGCCCCGGCCGCCGGATCGGCCCCCACGGGTGACCCGCTGATGCGGATCACGGGCCTCAAGAAGCACTTCCCCATCACGTCTGGGGCCATCCGCAAGAAGGTGGTCGGCAGCGTCCAGGCCGTCGACGGCATCAGCCTCGAGGTGTTCCCCGGGGAGACCCTTGGCCTGGTCGGTGAGAGCGGATGCGGCAAGTCCACCGCCGGCCGCACGATGATCCGGCTGCTCGAGCCGACCGGTGGAACGATCGAGTTCGATGGCCAGGACATCACCCACCTGTCCCGCAAGGAGATGGTGCCGCTGCGTCGCAAGATGCAGATGATCTTCCAGGACCCGTTCTCCTCGCTGAACCCCCGGCACACCGTGGGGACGATCGTCTCGGCGCCCTTCCAGATCCAGGGCATCGAGCCGGCCGGTGGGGTGAAGCAGGCCGTCCAGGGGTTGATGGAGCGCGTCGGCCTCAACCCCGAGCACTACAACCGCTACCCCAACGAGTTCTCCGGGGGCCAGCGCCAGCGCATCGGGGTCGCGCGCGCGATCGCCCTGCAACCGAAGCTGATCGTCTGCGACGAGCCCGTGTCGGCCCTGGACGTCTCGATCCAGGCCCAGGTTGTCAACCTGCTCGACGACGTGCAGCGCGAGTTCAACCTCTCCTTCTTGTTCATCGCCCATGACCTGTCGGTGGTGCGGCACATCAGCGACCGGGTCGCGGTGATGTACCTCGGCAAGATCATGGAGCTCGCCGACCGCGACACCCTGTATGCGCGCTCCCAGCACCCCTACACACACTCGTTGATGTCGGCCGTGCCCATCGCGGACCCCGACAAGGAGGCGACGCGCACCCGCATCCTGCTCGAAGGGGACCTTCCCAGCCCGATCAACCCGCCTCCGGGCTGTGTGTTCAGCACCCGGTGTTTCAAGGCCCAGGATCGTTGCAAGGTCGACGTGCCGGAGCTCATCGAGTTGGAACCGGCGCACTACGTCGCCTGCCACTTCCCCGAGCCCCGGGACCTCGTGGGTGTCGTGGATGTCGACATCGAGGCGTTGGCCGAGGCGGCCACCGCCGCAGAAGCCGACCGAGCCCCCGCGGTGGACGGCCAGTCCACCTAGGTATATCGTTTGTGATATGAGCCGCGGTGGTGATCTGATCCGCGAGGGTCGGCGTCGACGCGGACTCACTCAGGCCGAGCTCGCTGACCGCGTGGGGACGTCGCAGTCGGCCGTCGCCCGGTGGGAGAGCGGTGGCACCGCGCCGTCGATGGACACCACGATGCGAGTGCTACGCACGATGGATCTCGACCTCGACTACATGCTCGTGGAGTACGACGACTCCGACATGGCCCAGGCCGAGCGCCTGCTAGGCCTGAGTGTGCAGCAGCGCGTCGACCACCTGGTTGGTTTCGCTTCGACCATGCGCCGCCTTCAGGAGTCCGCCCGGCCGGATACGGCCTGAGGTGACCGTCGACGATGACTCCCCACCGGGAGCGACCTTCGACCCGGAGACCATCGTGCGTGTCCTTGTCGCGCACCAGGTCGAGTGCGTCGTGATTGGAGGCTTTGCCGCCGGACTCTACGGATCCCCGATCCTCACCCAGGACATCGACATCACGCCGAACGCGAGCCAGGCGAATCTGGAAAAGCTGTCGACCGCGCTCACAGAGCTGCAGGCCCGCCTACGCACCCACGGTGTTCCGGAAGGACTGCCGTTCGGCATGACGCCGATCCAAACAAGCAGCCAACCGTCCCAAGGACCAGCGGGCGCTGCCCGTACTCCGCGAGATCCTGGCGCGGCGCCTAGCCGACTGACCGCTCCCGGTTTCGTTGATCAAGGACGAACCGCTGGTTGCGCCGCCCCCAGAGTGACTCTTCGTCCTTGATCACGACGAGGCCGCGGCCCCGGCCGGTAACCGGCCCGGTGCAGGGCCTCCGCGACCTGGGAAATCACGAGTTCTGGGTGCCGGAGGACGTCGTCTGCTGTGAAGTGCAGGATCAGGTAGCCGGCGCCGGTCAGCAAGTTGCGCCGCCGAAGATCGGCCCGGCGCTGCCGATCCTCAAGGTGGGCCCGGCCGTCGTACTCGATGACGATGCGTTGCTCCCGGTAGTAGAGGTCCGCCTGGGCCAACCACTCGTGGTCCTCGTCGAAGACGTGAATGTTGGCCTCCGGCCGAGGAAGGCCCGCGAGCACCAGGAGCAACCGCAGCCGTGACTCCATCGCGGAGCCGGACCGAGGTTCGAGCAACCCCAACGCTCGCCGGGCGCGTACGACGCCAGGTCGGCGATCAGCCCAGGCAATCAGGGTCTGGAGCTCCTCGACGCTGGTCATCCGGCGGCCGAGGGCAGCGTCGCCCAGGGACACGAGATCCTCCAGGGTGAGGTCGCCGGCCCGGTCTATGAACGTGCGGGCGGCGCTGGTGGTGTTGCCGAGGGCGGTCTGAGTCACGTGGATGCGAGGGAGCTGGAGCGTGTGCGCCACCAGCCTCCGGTCATCGACCACCGGCTTGCCGGCGCAGGTCGTCAGGTGCGGCTTGGCGGGCGCCGCCTCGTTCAGGCCGAGCGGCAGACCCAGCCCGAGGACGGCCGACGCATGGCTGAACGCTGCTTCTGGGTAAGGAAGTCGGGCTGCGCGGCAGAGCAAGTCATGGGTGACCTCGCGCTCGGCGCGGACATACACGTCATGCAGCAGCCTCCGAAACCGACGCCCGCGCAGCATCGCCGGCGTCACCCCGCAGCCGTACGCCATCGCGCTGGTGAAGGGGCCGTTTCGGAAGCGAAGGGGGAATGGGGCGCATCCCCCGCACGCTGCCGATCCGCGCAGCGCCAGGCGAGAAGGCGCCGCTCATCTGTGGACGCCGCCGGACCTGTGGACAGGAGCGGCAGTCTGTTGATCAAGGACGAATCGTCAGTCTCACCGGCGACGGACCGACGATTTGTCCTTGATCAACGAGCGGATCAACTCGGGCGGGAGACGGTGGACAGGGCGGTCCGGAGGAAGTCCAGCTCCAGGCGCAGGATGTTCTCGGTCACCACTTCCTGAGGAGTCATGTGGCTCACCCCTGAAAGCGGGAGCACCTGGTGCGGTCGGCCCGCCTCCAGCAGCGCCTGGGACAGCCGCAGCGAGTGGGCGACAACCACGTTGTCGTCCGCGAGGCCGTGAATGATCAGCAGGGGGCGCTCGAGGCCTGCGGCGCGGGGAAGCAGCGAGGACTGCAGGTAGGCCGCTGGCTGCTCCTCGGGCAGTCCGAGGTAGCGCTCGGTGTAGGCGGTGTCGTACAACGACCACTCCACAGACGGCGCCCCGGCCACGGCGGCGTGAAAGATGTCCGGCCGCTGCAGCACGGCCAGGGCAGCGAGGTACCCGCCGAAGGACCAACCGCGGATGCCGACCCGATTCAGATCCAACGCCTCCGGGAAGGCCCTGGCCGCTGCTTCGAGCCCTCGTATCTGGCCTTCGAGGGCGGGGCCGGCAACGTCCAGGCGCATCACCCGTTCCCAGCTCGGGCTGCCCGGGGTGCCGTAGCCGTCAGCAATCACCACGACGAAACCCTGGTCAGCGATCCACTGGTCGCCGAGGTAGGCCCGCCCGGCGTAGATGACCTCGGCGTGGTGTGGGCCGCCGTACGGCGACAGGATGACTGGCAGAGGTCCGTCCGCGGCTGTCCACCCGGTCGGGAGCAGGACGAGAGTCCGTGCGTCGTCGTACGGCCCGGCGACCAGGCGCACGTCAGGGACGAAGCCAGGGTCCTCGGCCAGGGAGCGTACGACGACGGTGTTTCCCGCTGCGCCTTGGACCGTGATCGTCGGGCTGGCCGAGTCAAGGGTCTCGACGCGGAGCAGCGTGGTGCCGCCGACCCGGGTGCCGCTCACCTGGGCACCCACCGGTCCCAGATCCTCGGTGCTGCCCTCGGGGCGCACAAGCACCAGGCGGCGCTCGACCGGGTCGACGTGAGCGTGGATGAGGACGCCCTCATCGGCGGCATCACCGACGGCGCGCACCTGCATCCCGACCGGGGAGACCGACACCCCGTCCAGACACACCCGGTAGGTGTCCTCGGACACCTCAACGGTGAGCAGTCGCTCGCCCCACCACTTCGGGGTCCCCGGGATGACGTCGACCCAGTCCGAGTCCCGGATGTCATGAATTCGATCGAGCACTCCGGCCGGGCTTTCCGTCGTCGGCGCGGATCGTGCGAGCACCTGTTGGTGCTGTTGACGGCGGTCCATCACCTGGATGAGGACCGGACGCTCGTCGTGGATCACGACCTCAACGAGGTAGGGGAAGGTCTCGTGGTCCCAGACGAGCTCGGTGAGGTGACCGTCGAGTGTCGTTAGCCACAGGGTGACCTCGGCGTTGGGCGTTCCGGCGGCGGGGTACTTGTGGGCGTAGGGCTCGGTGCCCGGCTGGGCCGGATCAGCGACCCACCAGGTCTGGACCGGGCCCTGGTCGACCCGGGCGACCAGCAGGCTGGAGCTTTCCGGGAGCCACCAGTGACCTCGGTAGCGTCCGAGCTCCTCGCTGGCGGCGAACTCTGCGAGCCCCCACGTGACCTCGGGGTCCTCGCTCGCGGCGAGGGTGCGGGAGGAGCCGTCATGGGTGCTGACGATGTGCAGGGCGCCGTTTGCGACGTACGCGACAGTTGCGCCGTCGGGACTCAGCCGTGGGTCGACGACGGGTCCGGCCACCGGCAGCTCGCGGACGCCTCCGGCGAGGAGATCGGCCACGAACAGTCGCGAGGACAGGGCGAAGGTCGCCAGCCGTACGGCCGTGTCGGTCGAGTAGGCCGTGATCCCGGCTCCGCCTTCGCGCATCCGCTCCCGTCGAGCCTGCTCTTCCGCGGACAGCGTCTCGCCTACTTCGGCCCCAAGCAGCGGTTTTGGGTCGACGACAAGGGTTTCGGAACCTCGGGTGACATCGAGGGACCAGAGCAGCCCGGTTCGTTCGATGCCAGACCTCGACCGCAGGAAGAGCACGCGCTCGCCGTCTGGCGACACGGTGAAGGCTTTGGGGGTCCCGAGGGTGAACCGAGCCGTTCGGGCCAGCCGCCGGGGGAAGGAGTCGGGGTCGCCCGGTGAGGAGGGTGCGTCAGTCATGCCCCCATCTTGGCTGTTCGGCGGCCCGCCGCGCGCGGCCACTATCGTGAACGGATGCCCAGTCCCGCGGAGCACGGTCTCCTGTTTGTCCACGCCCACCCCGACGATGAGTGCATCGGCAACGGGGCATCGATGGCGCGGTACGTCGCCGAAGGCTTTCCAGTGACGCTGGTGACGTGCACGAGAGGCGAGGAGGGCGAGGTCCTGGTGCCAGACCTGGAGCACCTCGCCTCGCACGAGACTGACGACCTGGGAGCGCATCGAGAGACTGAGCTCGCTGCGGCGATGGCGATCCTCGGGGTCACCGACCACCGGTTCCTCGGCGGCGCGGGGCGCTACCGCGACAGCGGGATGATGGACACGCCCCCGAACGCGCGGCCCGATTGCTTTTGGCAGGCCGATCTCGACGAGGCAGCGGGACACCTGGTCCAGGTCATCCGCGAGGTTCAACCTGACGTGGCGGCGACGTACGACGACAACGGTGGTTACGGCCACCCCGACCACATTCAGGCCTATCGCGTGACGATGCGTGCTCTCGAGCTGAGCGCCGCGGCGGACTTCCGTCCCGAGCTCGGCCCGCCGTGGACCGTGGCCAAGGTCTACGAGAACGTCATCCCGCGGTCAGTGCTTCAGCAGGGGATGGATGCGATGAAGGACTCCGGGGTCGACTTCTTCGGCACGGACAACGTCGAGGACCTGCCGTTCGGGGTTCCGGATGAGGTGGCGACGACTCGGGTGGACGCCACGGAGTACGAGCCGCTGAAGATGAAGGCGCTCGCGGCGCACGAGACCCAAATCACCGTCGACGGGCCCTTCTTCGCACTGTCCAACCACGTGGGGCAGAAGGCTTGGGGGTATGAGTTCTACCGCTTGGTCCAGGGGGAGCTCGCGGGGCCTTTCGATGAGGACGGGCGCGAGGTTTCCCTCCTGAACGGGTTGACCCCCCGCTGAGTGTGACGTTTTGTACGCGACACGCGGCGTGTCGCGTACAA
>JANPBY010000108.1:0-11803 GCA_031430645.1 Actinomycetes bacterium | reverse complement strand
GGCCTGCTGCGTGGGGTGGGGGCCGCCTACGCGGAGCTCGGCGCCCGGGGCCGGGTGTTGCTGCGACCGAGCGGCACCGAAGACCTCGTACGCGTCATGGTCGAGGCGGAGTCTGAGGAGCTGGCCACCTCGGTGGCGCAACGGTTGGCCGACGTCGTACGTACCGAACTCGCGCTGGACTGAACTCGACTGAGCGGTTCCCCGGCTCCTGAGCCGTACCCTTGGCTCCATGTGCGGCATCGTGGGCTACGTCGGTGACCGGCCCGCGTTAGACGTCGTGCTCGGAGGCCTGCGAAGGCTGGAGTACCGCGGCTATGACTCCGCTGGAGTTGCCCTCGTCGTCGACGGACACCTCGCGACCGCCAAGCGCGCCGGCAAGTTGATCAATCTTGAGACGGCTTTGGAGGCTGAGCCGCTGCCGTCCTCGACCGTGGGGATCGGGCATACCCGCTGGGCCACCCACGGCGCCCCGAACGACCGCAACGCCCACCCGCATCTCGACGGGAGCGGAAGGGTCGCCGTCATCCACAACGGCATCATCGAGAACTTCGCGATGCTGCGCGCAGAGCTGGAGGCGCGTGGGCGCGAGTTCCTCAGCGACACCGACACCGAGGTGACGGCGCACCTGCTCGCAGAGGAATACGCCGGCTGCGGTGACCTCGCGGAGTCCATGCGCCGGTTGAGCCGACGGTTGGAAGGTGCCTTCACCCTCGTGGCCGTGCACGCTGATTCACCGGATGTGGTCGTGGCTGCCCGGCGCAACAGCCCGTTGGTGGTTGGTCGTGGCGAGGGCGAGAACTTCCTCGGCTCTGACGTCGCAGCCTTCATCGCCTACACCCGCGAGGCCGTCGAGCTCGGGCAGGACCATGTTGTCGAGCTGCGCAAGGACTCCGTGATCGTGACGAACTTCGACGGCAGCCCGGCGGATGTGAAGGAGTACCACGTCGACTGGGACGCCTCCGCGGCGGAGAAGGACGGCCATCCGTGGTTCATGACCAAGGAGATCGCCGAGCAGCCACGGGCGGTCGCCGACACGTTGCTCGGCCGGGTCGGGGTGGACGGGCGGTTGGCGCTGGACGAGATGCGGTTGTCGGACTCCGAGCTCCGCGAGGTCGACAAGATCGTGATCATCGCCTGCGGGACGGCCTACCACGCAGGGCTGATCGCGAAGTACGCCATCGAGCATTGGACTCGGATCCCGTGCGAGGTCGAACTCGCCTCTGAGTTCCGCTATCGCGACCCGATCCTGAGCCGCTCGACGCTGGTGATAGCGATCAGCCAGAGCGGGGAGACCATGGACCTGCTCATGGCGCTGCGGCACGCGCGTGAGCAGCGCGCCCGGGTGCTCGCGATCTGCAATGTGAACGGCTCGACGATCCCTCGGGAGTCCGACGCCGTCCTCTACACCCACGCCGGCCCCGAGGTGGCGGTCGCGTCGACCAAGGGCTTCTTGACGCAGGTCGTCGCGGTTCAGCTTGTTGCGCTCTATTTGGCGCAGGTGCGCGGCTACAAGTGGCAGGAAGAAATCCGCGCACACATCGCCGAACTCGCGACCATGCCCGACAAGGTGGAGATGGTGCTCGACACCATCGAGCCGGTGCGCGCGCTGGCTCTCGATCTGGTCGACGCGAAGGC
The DNA here is from genome assembly GCA_031430645.1 of Actinomycetes bacterium. Lineage (GTDB taxonomy): Bacteria > Actinomycetota > Actinomycetes > DATJPE01 > DATJPE01 > JANPBY01. The sequence continues at coordinate 10,168 of JANPBY010000108.1, read as the reverse complement.
GATCCTCTTCCTCGGGAGGCACGTCGGCTATCCGGTGGCGTTGGAGGGTGCGCTCAAGCTCAAGGAGCTCGCCTACATGCATGCGGAGGGCTTCGCCGCGGGTGAGCTGAAGCACGGCCCCATCGCCTTGATCGAAGAGGGGCTCCCAGTGGTGGTCATTGTTCCGTCCCCAAATTCGCGGGGATCCCTGCACGACAAGATCGTCTCCAACATCCAGGAGATCCGGGCGCGCGGGGCACGGACCATCGTCCTGGCCGAGGTGGGTGACGAAACCGTCACGCCGTACGCCTCCGACATCATCCGGATCCCCGCGGTGCCGACGTTGTTGCAGCCGCTGGTGGCGACCGTGCCGCTGCAGGTGCTTGCGTGTGAGATCGCGACGCTCAAGGGTTTCGACGTCGATCAGCCACGCAACCTCGCCAAATCTGTGACGGTGGAGTAGTGAACGTGCTCACATGGGGTCGACCGGTAGCGGTCGTTGCTACCGCGGCTGCGGGCGCGAGTGCCGCGTTGGTGTGGACCGCCGACTTGACCGGGCTGCAGGTGTCGCTCGCCTATCTGTTCGGCGGCGACACCGTGCGCACCGACGACTGGTGGCTGTCCTGCGGTGCGGCCCTGTTGCTGGCGGCTGCCCTTGCCCTGGTGGCCGCGGTATTCATTTCGCGGGCCTGGGCGGTCACGGGAGCCTTGCTGGCGATGGCCGTGTCGATGGGCTTCGGCGTAAGGCTGGCGCTGGACCCAAGGATCGAGGGGATCTCCGCTAACGACGTGGGGCCAGGCCTTTGGCTGGGGGTGCTGGCTGGGGTGCTGGCGCTGGTGGCGGCCTTCGGCGTCGGCACCGACGACTGAATCCTCTGGACGGGGGAGCTCGCGATCAGCCGTCGAATGTCGGGATATCGGGCGATCGAAGGGCTCGGATCGCCCGATATCCCGACATTGGGCGCCACGTCGGCCGACCCCTGCAGAAGGCTTCGTCGATCCCAGAAGCCGGCGCCGTGACCCCGTTGCTGCGCTCTTGATCGAGAGCGCACCTAGGCTAGCCAGGTGATCGTGGGGATTGGTGTGGACGTCGTGGACGTCGAGCGTTTCGAGGCGACGCTTGCTCGCACCTCGGGATTGCGGGAGCGGTTGTTCACTCCCAACGAGGCCCACCTGCCGCCGGGTTCGCTCGCTGGTCGCTTCGCCGCGAAGGAGGCGTTGGCCAAAGCGCTGGGCGCCCCAGCCGGCCTGCGCTGGGTCGACGCCGAGATCGTCAAGGACAGCGACGGCCGACCGTCGTTTGTGGTGACCGGGACTGTCGCTGCCCTTGTGACCCGGCTGGGGGTCAACGAGATCCACCTGTCGATCAGCCACGATGCGGGGATCGCCTCGGCCATGGTGGTCGCTGAAGGATCAGCCGAAGGATCTGCTCGAGGCTCTCTCGAGGCGGCAGACGGCTGATGCAAGGGGCCCATGACGTGGCCGAGGTGCGTCGCGCCGAGCAGGAGTTGCTCGACGTGCTCCCAGACGGCGGCCTGATGGAACGCGCAGCCACTGGCCTTGCGACCGTGTGCCTTCGTTTGCTGTCCGAGCGCATCGGTCGGGCGTACGGCGCTCGCGTGGTGCTGCTCGCTGGATCAGGCAACAACGGGGGTGACGCTCTCGTGGCTGGTTCCCGGCTCGCCCGCAGGGGTGTAGTGGTTGATGCGGTCTTGCTAGCGGCTGAGTCGTACGCGCCCGGGCTCTCGGCCTTGCTGGCGGCCGGTGGTCGGGTCGCGATCGATGCGGAGTCGGCGCTGGCGGATGCCGATCTGGTGATCGACGGGATCGTGGGGATCGGTGGCCGTGGGGCGTTGAGACCGGAGGCCGTACGGCTGCTCGACGTGATCGGCCCGACGGCGCTGATCGTGGCCGTCGACGTGCCGAGTGGGGTCGACGCCGAGACCGGCGTCGTCGAGGGGGCGGTGGTCCGCGCCGACGTGACGGTGACTTTCGGGACGCTCAAGCCGGGACTGCTGATCGATCCGGGGGCTCGCTCCGTCGGGCACCTCGAGCTGATCGACCTGGGGCTCCAATTGCGTGCTCCGTCAGTCGTGGGGGTCGATGAGGAAGACGTGCGGGCGGGGTGGCCCTGGGCTAGCCGGCCGGACGACAAGTACGCCCGCGGTGCGGTCGGCGTGCTGGCCGGCTCCGTTGACTACCCCGGGGCGGCGGTGCTCTGCGTTGCTGGTGCACAGAGGTCCGGGTGCGGCTACGTCCGGGTCGCGGCGCCGGCCGGGGTGGCGGAGGTCGTCCGCCGTGCCTGGCCCGAAGCCGTCGTGACCGAGCTCGAAGGGACGGACCCGACCCAGGCCGTCGGTCGGGTTCAGGCATGGGTGGTCGGACCGGGGATCGGGGTGGACGACGAGGCCCGAACCCGACTGGCCGACGTGCTCGCCGCCGGTTTGCCGACCGTGCTCGATGCCGATGCGCTGACGCTTCTCACGCACGACCCAGTTCTGCTGAAAGACCGCGGCCCGGCTTCCACCTTGCTCACGCCGCATGCCGGTGAGCTCGCCCGGTTGCTCGGCGTCGAGCGCTCGGAGGTGGAGGCGCGCCGCCTGCAGCACGTTCGTGCTGCAGCCGAGCAGTTCGGGGTCACCGTCCTCCTCAAAGGCGCGACCACGCTGGTCGCCGACCCCGGCGGTACCGTCCGGGTGTCAGCGACCGGTGTGCCGGAGTTGGCGACGGCCGGCGCCGGAGACGTACTCAGTGGGATCTGCGCAGCGTTGCTCGCGAGCGGGGTGTCCGCCATGGCCGCCGGTTCGTTGGGGGCGTGGGTGCATGGGGCCGCGGCTGCACAGGCTTCGGGCGGCGGGCCCATTGCCGCCCGAGATGTCGCTGACGCACTTCCTCGGGTCCTCGCGGAGCTCGGCAACCCCGCGAGCTAGGCGGCTGTGCCTAGCGGCGTCCGTCAGCGCGTCAAGCGGTCACAGAGCGCGAACAATCCCGCATCTTGCAGAGCCAGTGCGCTGTCCGCGGTCGGCCAGGTCGAGAACTTGGCGATCACGGTGTGCGAGGGCGGGTGGATCAACAGTTGCTGCCCGTTGATGCCGTACGCCGAGAAGATTCCAAGCGTCGGATCGATCACCCACCACTGGTCGTGGTAGCAGGCATCGGGCGTCGCGGGGTCAAAGGCCCGGGTGGCCCCAAAGGCATCGATCAGGTCTTGCTCGCGCACCCGCAACCGAGTGAACCACTCGGCGGGCACCACGCGCCTGCCGTCGATCTCGCCCTGCTGCAGGCACAGCAACCCGAAGCGGGCGAAGTCACGAGCGGTCGTGCAGATGCCGCCTTCGGCGGCGGGAAATCCCGCATCATCCACGATCACCTCCGCGTCGCGCTCGGCCCCGATCTGGCTCCAGACATCCCGGGAGAACGCCGTGGCGAAATGCTCGCCAGTCACCTCTTGGATGATCCACGCGAGGACATCGGTGAGGATCGAGCGGTACTCGAACCCGCCACCGTGCGCTCGTGAGTTCTCAATGGTGGCGATCAACTCCTCAGTATTCGCGGGCAGGCCCTCGGTGACGCGGGGACGATAGCCGGAGATTTCTTCGATGAGTCGCCCGTGGCTCATCGGATCGTCGTAGTCGGACTCGTCGAACTTCGTACCAGCACGCATGTCGAGGACGGCCTGTACGGTGCATCCCTCCCAGGCGGTGCCCGCAAGCCTTGGCACGTACTCCGGCACGAACTTCGCCACATCGATCAACCCTCGCCCGACAAGCACGCCCACATGGGTGGCGGTGAGCGATTTCGAGCACGACATCAACAGGTGGGAATCCGAGGGCCCATAGCCGTCCGCGTACCACTCATACGCGAGCCGACCCTCATGAAGCACCACGAGGGCATCGCTCGAGGTGTCCTCGAGGAACTGACTCCAGGTGTATTCGCCTCCCTCATGGGTCACGATGAAGTCATCCAGCGAAACTGCGTGGGGTGGCAGGTCTGTGACGGGGCCGGTGCCGCGAGAGATCCGGGCGGTCTTGGTCAGCTCACGCACGTGCCAGAAGCCCCAGCGGTTGTACGGCGGGTCGGTCCAGTTGCTCAGCGTGAGATCGGCGGGACGTCGCATTGGCAGAAGCCTAGGCCGGAAGGGGCTCGCTTAGCGCAGGAGCCGATCAACGCCGTCGGTGTCGGGCACGACGTGAGTGATCCCGGGAAGTCCGACGAAGTCTGAGTCGGCTGAGACCAGTGCGTCAGCCTGTGCGTGCAGCGTTGCCGCCGCGAGCACTGCGTCGAAGGCGCCGATTCCCTCGACTGACTCGAAGAGCTCCAGTCCCCGATCCAGATCGCGTCGCGTCACGGCCAACAAGGGCTCGAGGAGCTCTGCGTAGGCGCGGCCCATCGCCGCGGCGTCGGCTCGTCCGCGGCGTCGGGCTCGCACGTGCACGAACTCCTGAATCACCTCGACAGTGGTCGTGGCGTCGATGGCCCCAGCCATGATCGCCTCCATGAGCCTTCGACACGGCTCGCGCAAGGGGTGCTCGGCGCCCTTGGCGTAGATCAGCACCGTGGTGTCGAGGACGATCACGCGCGGCGGCCGCGCAGGTCGTCGAGCTCGGCCTTCAGATCGGCGATGTCCGGGACTGCCATGTCGTCGGCGTCAAGGATGTAGACCCCAGCGGTCCGCCGTGAGCCTTCGTCGGCGACACCACGGTCGATGGCCTCGCGCACGATCGTGGCGACCGATACTCCTCGCGCCCTGGCCGCAGCGGTCACGCGGCGGTGCCGGTCGTCGTCGAGCAAGATCTGGAGGCGGTGCTCAAGAGTCATGCACATACAGTAGCATGTGCAGGTCGTCGCCGGAGCGAGGGCACGTGGGAGGATCGGCGGCGATGGACGAGCCCACGCACCGCGCCCAGGCCACGATCGACCTCGGCGCGATCCGCAGCAACGTCGAGGTCCTGCACGCCGCCGCGTCAGGTGCCGAACTGCTGGCGGTCGTCAAGGCTGACGCCTACGGCCACGGGCTGGTGGCCTGCGCTGGTGCGGCCCGAGCTGGGGGCGCGACCTGGCTCGGTACTGCGCTCCTCGAGGAGGCTCTCGCCCTGCGCGCTGCTGGGGACGCCGGCCGCATCCTGTCCTGGTTGCTTGACCCGCGCGATCCCTTCGGCGAGGCGGTGTCGGCCGGGATTGATCTTTCAGCCAGCGCTGTCTGGGCCGTGGACGCGGCAGTTGCTGCCGCGAAAGGCGCTGGCACTCCGGCGCGCCTGCACCTGAAGATCGACACCGGACTTGGTCGGAACGGCTCCACGGCGGCCGGGTGGCCCGAGCTGTTGGCGGCAGCACGTACGGCCGCTGCTGAGGGCACCGTCGAGATCGTCGGCATCTGGTCACACCTCGCCCACGCCGATGCCCCCTCGCACCCCACGATCGACGCACAGGCGCGGGCCTTCGACGATGCTGTGGCCGTGGCGGCGACTGCCGGCGTGACTCCACACCTGCGTCATCTCGCGAACTCGGCAGCGACGCTGGCCCGACCCGACGCGCACTACGACCTCGTTCGGCCGGGGCTGGCCGTCTTCGGACTGTCGCCGATGCCCGAGGAGTACCCCGCGGCCGCACTAGGCCTGCGACCAGCGATGACCTTGACTGCCCGGGTTGCCTTGGCCAAGCGGGTGCCTGCCGGACAGGGTGTGTCCTACTTGCACAAATACACGACTGCGAGTGATACCACCCTCGCCCTGGTCCCGCTGGGCTATGCCGACGGTGTCCCCAGGGCAGCCACGAACGTCGGGCCGCTCCAGGTTGCCGGTCGACGGCGCACGATCTCGGGCACCGTCTGCATGGACCAGTTCGTCGTAGACGTGGGCGACGACCACGTGACTGCCGGCGACGAGGTCGTGCTCTTCGGTCCAGGGGACAACGGCGAACCCACGGCCGACGACTGGGCGGACGCGCTGGCCACGATCTCCTACGAGATCGTCACGCGGATCGGTCCGCGGGTTCCCCGGGTCTACCTTCCGTGAGCCGCGGGGCAGGGTCGGCCGGCCTCGGCCTCGGGGTGCTGGCCGTCGGCGCGGCCGCCGGCTGGCTGGGCGAGCGAGCGATCCTCCGCCGACCGTTGGGGCGCGATGAGCCGGCAGCCGCGTACGGCACGCTGCGCTCCACCCCGCGCTCCCTGGTCATGGATGACGGTGTCGAGTTGTATCTCGAGATCGACGAGGCGCGGGCCGCCTCGGCGTACCAGGGGATGACCGTCGTCTTCATGCACGGCTATGCGCTGAACCTCGACTGCTGGCACTTCCAGCGGTTGGCCTTCGGCGGCGCCGTACGCACCGTCTGGTTTGACCAGCGCGGGCACGGACGCTCGGGGCGGGGCAGCGCGGGTTCGCATGACATCGACCGGCTCGGGGCCGATCTGGCGCAGGTCATCGCTGCGGCCGCCCCGGAGGGTCCTGTGGTTGTCGTGGGGCACTCGATGGGCGGGATGAGTGTGCTCGCCCTGGCCGACCTGTGGCCGGAGCTGTTCGACGAGCGGATCGTCGGGGCGGGATTGCTGTGCACTTCCTCCGGGGGCCTCGCCGAGGTGTCGCTCGGGCTACCCCGTCAGATCGGCGTCCTTGTGCACCGCGCGGCTCCGGCCCTGGTGACAGCTCTAGCTCGGCGACCTGAGCTGGTGGAGCGAGGTCGTCGCTCGGGCAGCGACCTGGGTGCGATCCTCACGCGCTACTACTCCTTCGCTACTCCCGTGCCCGCTGGCGTCGTTGACTTTGCTGCCGAGATGTTGGCGGCGACCCCGCTCGGTGTGGTGTCGGACTACCTGCCGACCTTCGATGCCCACGACAAGGCCGACGCTGTTGAAGTCCTCCAACGCTGCGAGACCTTGATCCTTGGCGCCAAACAGGACCTGATGACTCCGGTGGAACACAGCCTGGCGATGGCCCGGGTGCTGCCCGGGGCGCGGCTGAAGATCCTCGACCCCGGCGGGCACCTGGCGATTCTCGAGCACCCGGACGCGGTGAACGCCGAACTGCGTGACCTCTTTGACGGCGCGTGGTCCCTGGCGCAGGCGCGCGGGCTGCAGTGACATCGATCGGTCCGCTTTCCCTGATGACTGCTGCTGACACGACCGACTTTGGGCGGCGGCTGGCCGGTCAGCTTCGTGCAGGGGATCTCGTGGTCCTTGCTGGGGGCTTGGGTGCGGGCAAGACGACGCTGACCCAAGGAATCGGGGCTGCTCTCTCGGTGCGCGGCGACATTACGTCCCCCACCTTCGTCATCGCTCGGGTGCATCGATCGTTGGGCGCGGGTCCCGACCTGGTGCACGTGGATGCCTACCGGCTCGGGTCGCTCGACGAGGTCGACGACCTAGACCTGGACACGTCCCTGGCCGACTCGGTGACCGTTGTGGAGTGGGGTTCGGGCAAGGTCGAGGGGCTCGCCGAGGACCGTTTGCTTGTCGAGCTGGTACGGGCCACGGGCGGGGGCGCCGACGTCACTGAGGCGCGAACCGTGACGGTCACCGGAGTGGGTGCCCGTTGGGCTGACGGCGCGGGGGCAGCTCTGGCGGCAGCCGTACGGCGCGAGAGTTTGTCCTAGCCGGCCGTAGCCTTGCCCGGTGCTCATCCTCGCTCTCGACACTGCGACGCCTGCGGTCACCGTGGCCGTCCGTGACCGGACAGGGCTGCTCGCGGAGTCCAGCGCGGTGGGCGCGAGGCGCCATGGAGAGCTGCTCGCGCCCATGCTGCGGGACGCACTTGCCGAGGCGGGGCGATCGGTCGGCGAGGTGACCGACGTTGTCGTCGGGGTCGGACCCGGTCCCTTTACCTCGCTGCGGATCGGGATCGTCACAGCACTGGCCTTTGCTGTTCCGGCTGGGCTGCCGGTGCACGGGATCTGCTCGCTGGACGCACTAGCTCACGAGGCGCTCGGTGATCCAGAAGTCCGGGCTGGGTTGGGTGCCGGCTTCCTGGTCGCGACCGATGCCCGACGCCGGGAGGTCTACTGGGCGCACTATGACGCCGCCGGTGCGCGGGCCTCCGACCCGTCGGTGGATCGACCCGAAGAGGTTGCCGCGGCTCATCCGGGGCTCCCGGTCGTCGGCGAGGGCGGGCTGATCTATCCCGAGTTGCTCGGTGCGCCTGTCGGACCGACGTATCCGCGAGCTGGCGTGCTCGCTGAGCTGGCCGTTGCCTCGCTCGCTGCCCAGTCCCCGCTGCTGCCGCCGATCCCGCTCTATCTCCGGCGCCCGGACACCTCCGCGCCGGCTGAGCGAAAGCGGGTGCTGCGATGACCCCGACGGCGCCGGAGGCGGCCGTGGTGACCCTGCGCCCCATGCGGTGGTGGGACATCGAGGGGCTCGTCCCCTTGGAGCGCGCGCTCTTTGCGGCCGACCCGTGGACCGCTACCGGCTTCTGGTCGGAGCTGGCCGGTGTGCCCGCGACGCGGACCTACGTCGTTGCTGAGGTCGACGGAGAGCTGGTCGGCTATGCGGGACTGTTCGCGGCTGCGGATTCAGCCGACGTTCAGACCCTTGCGGTCGCGCCATCCCACCAAGGGCACGGGCTCGGAAAGCTTTTGCTGGACACGCTGATCGAGGAGGCGATCGACCGCGGCGCCTCGACACTGATGCTCGAAGTGCGCGCTGAGAACGCCCCAGCCCTGGCGCTGTATGCCCGGCACGGGTTCGAGCGGCTCGCCCTCCGCCGCAGCTACTACGGGCCGGGCATCGACGCGGTGGTCATGCGCCGGAGGCTGACCCGATGAGCGCTCTCGACGAGGCCCTGGTCCTGGGCATCGAGACCTCCTGCGACGAGACCGGCGTCGGAGTGGTTCGCGGCGTCACGCTGCTCGCCGATGCGGTGGCGAGCAGCGTCGAGGAGCACGCCAGATTTGGGGGCATCGTGCCCGAGGTGGCGGCCCGTGCTCACCTCGAGGCGTTCGTGCCGACCGTGGAGCGGGCCTGCGCAGAAGCCGGGATTCGGCTCACCGATGTCGATGCCCTCGCCGTAACGGCCGGCCCGGGTTTGGCCGGGGCGTTGCTCGTGGGTGACGCCGCTGCCAAGGGTCTGGCGTTGGCGCTCGGCAAGCCCTTGTACGGGGTGAACCACCTCACTGCACACGTAGCCGTGGACCAGCTCGAGCACGGCCGGCTGCCCGAGCCCTGCATCGCACTCCTCGTCTCCGGGGGCCACTCGTCGTTGCTGCTCGTCCACGACCTCACCCAAGGGGTCGAGCCGTTGGGACGAACCGTCGACGACGCCGCCGGCGAGGCATTCGACAAGGTCGCGCGGTTGCTGGGGCTGCCGTTTCCGGGAGGGCCGTACGTCGATCGCGCTGCCCGCGAGGGCGACCCGGCGGCGATCGCTTTCCCGCGCGGCCTCACCTCACCCAAGGACCTCGCGGAGCACCCGTACGACTTCAGCTTCAGCGGGCTCAAGACGGCGGTTGCGCGTTGGGTCGAGCAGGCCGAGCAGGACGGTCGCGCCGTCCCGCTGGCTGACGTGACGGCGTCCTTCCAGGAGGCCGTCGTCGACGTCCTGGTCACCAAAACTGTTGCTGCGGCAAGGGCTCATGGCGTTGACCACGTTGTCCTCGGTGGTGGAGTTGCAGCGAACTCACGGCTGCGCGCGGTGGCTGAGGAGCGTTGCGCTGCAGCCGGGCTGCGGCTCCGCGTTCCGCGCCCCGGGTTGTGCACCGACAACGGGGCGATGGTGGCTGCGCTGGGCGCGGAGCTCGTACGCCGGGGGGTCCCGCCGAGCCCCCTGGAGCATGCGACAGACTCCTCGATGCTGGTGACCGAGGTCGTGGCTCGCTAGCGCATCGATGACGGAAGGGCGGGCCAGGTGATCGTGCGGATCTGGGAGGCCCGCGTCACTCCGGGTCGACTCGAGGAGGCCCTCGTGTGGGTCCGCCGCGACGTGGCTGCGCGCGCCTTGAAGACCAAGGGCTGCCTGGCCGCGGAGATCCTCAAGTGCGAGGGCGACACGCCGCGCATCTTCTTGATCACCCGCTGGGACGAGGTCCCGAAGTTCGAAGAAGGCTGGCTGGCTGACGACGTTTTCGTCGACGCCCGCGCCCGCCACGTCACCCCCGTCTGACCCCCGCTGAGTGTGACGTTGTGTACGCGACCCGCCGCGTGTCGCGTACACACCGACACACTCAGCGGGGGTGGACGAGGAGGGCGAGGGGGCCGGTGGCT
>JANPBY010000107.1:0-50804 GCA_031430645.1 Actinomycetes bacterium | reverse complement strand
CCTCGTGATCGATGGTGCACTGATGGGGTTCCTCGGCATCGGTGTAGTGATGGTCGTGACCATCGTCTCGGTTCCCTTCTGGAGTCCTGAGAACGCATCTGCGGGACTAAGCGGGGGTTCGGCGCAGGCGCTGGACGGGGTGCTCCCGGCGTGGCTGACCTGGGTGATGCTCGGCGCGGTTGGGTTGTTGGCCGTCGGGCTCTCGGGGGCGATGTCGCGCTCAGGCCACCGGGTGAGCCAGGGCTTCCGCTTCTGCGAACTTGAGCTCGTTGTCGAATCGGGAGCCGGCAGGCCAACCGTGGGACTTCCTTCTGAGGGCGAGCGGCCGGAGATGGAGCCTGCCCGCTGGCGGGTTGCTTCGCGCTGGCTGACTCCGCTCGGGCTCTTCGCGCTGGCCAGCGTTCTCGTCGGTGGCCTCGGGGCGGCGGCCGTAGCGCTCGCGGCCTGGGCTCCGGCTCTGCTCAATGGTCGCCGATCTCTGTACGACTATCTCGCGGGTGTTGTTGTGGTGGATGGAGCCCGGGCCGCGCGCCAGCGGATGGAGCGCAAGGGTCAGAAGGGCACGTAGCGGACGGCGAGCCAATGGCCAGGGTCGATGAGGCGCCCGTTCTTGAGGACCTCGAAATGCAGGTGCGCGCCCGTCGTGTTGCCGGTCGACCCGACCCGGCCGATCATTTGACCGGCGGAGATCCGTCCGCTGCGCAAGTTCAGGCTCGACAGGTGGTTGTACGTCGTCACCGTGCCGTCGGCATGCCGAACCTCGATCCGGTTGCCGTAGGCGCCGTCGAAGCCGGCGGCAATGACGACACCGCCGGCGACCGCGCGTACTGCCGTGCCTGTCGAGCAGGCGAAGTCCAAGCCCGTATGCGTGCCAGACCCCCAACGCGAGCTGCTGTCGCCGAAGCTAGCCGTCAGCCGGTAGCCACTCGCGATCGGTCGTACGACATCGGAGCGAAGAGCCGCGCGGCTGGATCGGACCTTGGCGGACAGGGCACGCGCCTTCTTCTTGACCAGGGCGGCACGCTTCTCCTGCTCTTCTGCCAAGAGGCGTTGGCGCTCCGCGGCCTGAGCCACCAGGGAGCGCTGGCGGGCTTGTTCCAGCAGGCTTTCGAAGGCAGCAACCGGGCCGGCGCCCGCGATGGGTCCGAGGGCGGCTCGGTCCGGGGGCAGTGTGACTGCTTGAACATGCGCACGACGCGGTCGATCGTCGGCTGTGGCCGGCCCGGCAACAAAGGCCGTACCGCCAGCGACGACCACGGCGAAGGCGATGGCTCGGGTACGTCGGTGGGTGGCGGGTCGCCCATGGCGAGATGCGGGCGCGGCCGTGCGCCGGTGGGTGTGCTGGGGCATGACGGTGTTACCTCTGACAATCGGGGGTACGCCGCGGGGCTCGGGGTGGCACTCACGGCGCTGGATGTATTCCATGGTCACCTGCGCCCCCCGAGCGCGACGAATCCGTCGAGGGTGACGTCGGTCTCAGTGTTGCTGCGTCAGTGGGTGCGGCGCTCGGCTGGGACAGTGTTCAGGCGGGCGGCGCGGCGCTTGGCGCGGCGTTCGGGGATGGTGCTCGTGATGGGCGTTACACCTCCGACGACCGTGTGCCCTTCGGGGTCAAGATGAGCCAAGGTGGTGCAGATCTCGTGAACAACCCGGCCGTCCACCGGCAACGACATGTGGCCCACGCCACGGACGAACACGTTGCGGGCGCTCAGATCCGGGTGGTCGATCGTCGCGGAGCGCTTGGGCACCACGAGCTGGTCTAGGTCAGACCAGATGGCCACGAACCTGGTGCGGCAACTCGGTGCCGGCAGCGTCAGCTCCGTCAGCACCTCGCTGCCCGGGCGCAGCTGCCGGACCAGCGGATGAGGGAACAGCCGGGCCGGGTAGGTGCCGCCGTGTGGGGTGCCCAGCGTCACCAAGGTGTGCACGCGGGCGTCGCCGCCCAAGCGTTGGACGTAGTAGCGGGCTACCGTCCCACCCATTGAGTGACCGACCACGTGGATGCGCTCATAGCCGGTTTCAGCGCAGACCTGGTCGACGAGGTCACCGAGCTCGCGAGCGATATCGCGTACGTCACCGGTCAGCGGGCTGTAGTTCAACGCGATGACCCGACCGAACCCGCGACGCCGCAGACCGCGGCGCAGCAAGGTGAAGATCGAACGGTTGTCGACCATGCCGTGCACCAACAGGATGGGAGTCCCCGCTGCCTCGACGTCGCCGATGACCAGGCCGCGTTGAACGGGCGGGAGGCTCGCGATCCCGAAACGCTCACCCTCCTCGCGCGCCTTCTCGCGCAGGGCACCGAGTGGGTAGAGCGCCAGGTGGGCGCCGATCCAGGCGACCTCGAGGGCGGCTCCGCGCACCCCGTGTGGCGAGAGGACCGCGCGGGCGCTGCGACCGGCTTTGCGCCGAGCCGAGCTGCCGAGGTCAGCACCACGACGGACCGTACGGCTGAATGCGTGGCTGGCGGCGCCCGGTGACCCGGCGCTCCGCATGGCTTCTTCTGCCACTGCTCACCGCCCCTTCGTCTGGTATTCACCCAACGGTGGCACACCCTAGAGGTGGGCGCCGGGTAGAGGGCCCGGCGAAACGCCGTGCTGCCTCGAGGAATACCCTGCGGGAGTAGGCAGTCTGCCCAGGTCCGCTGGGTTGGCCGGAAGGGACCGTCATGGCGAGCAGCCCGGTTCGAGTGGTCATTGCCAAGCCCGGGCTCGATGGCCATGATCGCGGTGCCAAGGTCGTAGCCCGCGCCCTGCGTGATGCAGGGGTCGAGGTGGTCTACACCGGACTTCACCAGACGCCCGAGCAGATCGTCGAGACAGCCATCCAGGAGGACGCCGACGCGGTCGGGCTGTCGGTCCTCTCAGGCGCCCACATGACCCTCTTCGCCAAGGTGATCGCGTTGCTCAAGTCCCGTGAGGCGTCCGACATCGTGGTGTTCGGCGGCGGGATCATTCCAGCGGCGGACATCCCCGAGCTCACCGATTTGGGTGTTGCGCAGGTCTTCACCCCGGGAACACCGACCCAGGACATCGTTGACTGGGTCAATACCCATTGCGGCGAGCGGGCCCACGCCAACTGAACCTGGGTCCCGTTCCCCGTTCGAATCCAGCGGGCTACGCTGCGCCACGCGCCCTACGCGATGCGCACAACCCCGGCCAACAGGCCGACCTCGCGCCGAGAGGACCCTGCTGTGGACCTGTTCGAGTACCAGGCCAAGGACCTGTTCGCCAAGCATGGAGTCCCGTGTCCGGCGGGCGAAGTGGCTACCACGGTCGAGGAGGCCGTGGCGGCAGCCGAGCGACTCGGCATGCCTGTCATGGTCAAGGCACAGGTGAAGGCCGGCGGTCGGGGCAAGGCCGGCGGAGTGAAGTTCTGCGCAAGCCTCGACGACGTACGCGCTAAGGCCGGAGACATCCTGGGTCTCAACATCAAAGGCCACATCGTCCGCCGCGTCCTCATCACCCCGGCCGCCGACATCAGTGAGGAGTACTACGTCTCCTATCTGTTGGACCGGGCGAACCGCACGTACCTCGCCATGGCGTCTAGGGACGGCGGTGTGGAGATCGAGGTGCTCGCCGTGGAGAAGCCGGAGGCGCTGGCGATGATCCCGGTGGATGCACTCGTCGGGGTCGACTCGGCCAAGGCAGCCGAGATCGCCGACGCCGGACGCTTCCCTGCTGAGGTGCGCGACCAGGTCATCGAGATCTTGCAGCAGTTGTGGGTGGTCTTCCGCGAGGAGGACGCCACCCTCGTTGAGGTCAACCCACTGGTGCGGACCCCTGACGACCGAGTGCTGGCCTTGGACGGCAAGGTCAGCCTCGATGAGAACGCCGATTTCCGGCAACCCGGGCACGAGTCTTTCGTCGTCAATGACGAGACCGACTCCCTGGAACTGGCAGCGAAGGCGAAGGGTCTCAACTACGTCAAGCTCGACGGCGAGGTCGGCATCATCGGCAACGGAGCCGGTCTGGTCATGAGCACCCTGGACGTCGTCGCCTACGCGGGCGAGGCGGTGGCCGCTGAGCGCGGCGGCCCCGCCGTACGCCCGGCCAACTTCCTCGACATCGGCGGTGGTGCCTCGGCCGAAGTCATGGCCGACGGGCTGGAGATCATCCTGAACGACCCGTCCGTGCGCAGCGTCTTCGTCAACGTTTTCGGGGGGATCACTGCGTGCGACGAGGTCGCCAACGGCATCGTGCAAGCTCTGGAAATGCTCAAGAGCAAGGGTGGGGACTTGTCCAAGCCCATTGTTGTGCGGCTGGACGGCAACAATGCAGATGAAGGCCGCCGCATCCTGGACCAGGCCGAGCATGACGTGATTGAGATGGTCGACTCGATGGATGATGCCGCGCGCCGCGCGGCCGAGCATGCCGCTGCAGCGGCCTGAGAGGGACTTCCCATGGCCATCTTCCTCACCGAAAACTCGCGGGTGATTGTTCAAGGCATGACCGGGTCCGAGGGCTCCAAGCACACGGCCCGGATGTTGGCGTCGGGAACCCAGATCGTTGGTGGCGTAACACCCGGCAAGGGCGGCCAGATCGTGGAGTTCGACGACGTGAAGGTTCCGGTCTTCGGCTCTGTGGCGGACGCTGTCGCCGAGACCGGTGCAGACGTGACGGTCGTGTTTGTGCCGCCGAAGTTCACCCGCGGCGCAGTGGTTGAGGCCGTCGACGCGGCCGTACCGCTTGTCGTGGTCATTACCGAGGGCGTGCCTGTGCGTGACACCGCGGAGTTCTTCCAGTACGTCCAGAACTCGGGGACCACGCGGCTCGTCGGCCCGAACTGCCCCGGGCTGATCAGCCCCGGGAAGTCCAATGCCGGCATCATTCCGGCCACGATCACCCAAGCGGGGCGGATCGGCCTGGTCAGCAAGTCGGGCACGCTGACGTATCAGATGATGTACGAGCTCCGGGACCTCGGCTTTTCCAGTGCGGTCGGGATCGGCGGCGATCCGGTCATCGGCACCACACACATCGACTGCCTCGCAGCGTTCCAGGACGATCCCGAAACCGATGCGATCGTCATGATCGGCGAGATCGGTGGTGACGCCGAAGAGCGAGCGGCGGCCTACATCGCCAGCCATGTGACCAAGCCGGTGGTCGGCTACGTTGCGGGGTTCACCGCACCGGAGGGCAAGACCATGGGCCATGCTGGCGCCATCGTGTCTGGATCCTCCGGCACGGCTGCAGCCAAGCAGGAAGCGCTTGAAGCCGTCGGTGTCCGGGTAGGCAAGACCCCCAGCGAGACCGCCCGACTGATGCGCGAGCTCATCACGCGCGGTTGATTTCAGGCTGGTCGCGTGTCGGTCGGACGAGACGTTCAGACCATCGCGCACGATGGAGCGCGTGGCCGTTGCGAGCAAGAGTGCCCCCGGACGCACGTCCAAAGGCACGGCCACGGCCTCGCGAGCGGTCAGCCGACGCCCTCCCGTCGACACCATCCGGACGCCGCTTGGCGCCGCGCTTCCGGCTGCCCTTTGGTCCGCAGCCGTCGGTCTGGCGGCAGTCACCGTGCTCGTCGTCCTGGGTTGGGCGGCCGCACCCGATGGTGGCACCCCGCCGAGCATCGCAGTCGCGGCCGGAGGACAAGCCTGGCTCCTGGTGCACGGCGCGAACCTGGATCTCGCCGCCGGATCACTGTCCCTCACGCCGCTAGGCCTGCTCCTGCTCCCCTGCTACGTACTGGTCCGCTCAGGTCAATGGGCTGCTCGCGCCGCCGATGTTCGGTCCTGGGCTGACGCTGCCCGCACAGCGGGGCTGCTCGCCGTCGTCTACTCCAGCGTCGGCCTCGCAGTGGCGCTCGCCTCCGTCACTCCGTCGGTTCAGCCAAAGCCGTGGTCGGCCGTGCTCTGCACCGGCTTCATCGGTGTGACCGCTGGCGGATACGGCGTGCTGCGTGGCTCCGGGCTCTTGGCCCAGCTCCCGTCGACCCTCCCCGCGCGGGTGGTCCCGATCCTGAGGGGTGCGCTCGGCGCGGTGTCGCTCATGGTCGCCGGCGGAGCACTGGTGGTGGCCGTGAGTCTCGTGTCGCATGCTGGCCAGGTCGGGCGGCTGTGGTCGGTCGTCGGAGCCGATCCCGCGGGTGCGGGCCTGCTGGTGCTGTTGTCCTGCGCTCTCGTACCCAATGCCGTCCTGTGGGCCTGCGCCTACTCGGTCGGGCCGGGCTTCTCCGTCGGTGTCGGCACCGCTGTGGCGCCGACAGGAGTGGTCATCGGTGCTGTGCCCTCGCTCCCCATCCTCGGTGCCCTCCCGGGCGCTGGCGCTGCGCCTGTCGCCTCGCTGCTGAGCCTCGCCCTGCCAGTGTTGGCCGGCGCGTTCGCAGGAGTACTCGTTGCTCGGCACCCGATCGCTGCTCAGGAGACCCCCTCGCGGGCGGCCCTGCTCGCCACCGGTGCGGGGGCGCTCGGTGGGCTCACCCTGGGCTTCCTCACCGCCCTCTCAGCCGGGGCGCTCGGCGGTGGCCGCATGGCCGAGGTCGGCCCGGCAGGTGTCCAAGTCGGTCTGGTCGCCGGGCTTGAGATGGCTGTCGTGGCGGGCGCTGTCTGCTGGGAGTGGCGCCGTCACGTCGCCCGCCGGTCCGCTGGTCTGGTTGATCTGAGCTCCCAGTAGGCTCCGCCCCCGTGACGAAGCCGATGCGTGTCGTCGTTCTCGTCTCGGGTACTGGATCCAACCTGCAGGCTCTGCTTGATGCTGCCGCTGACCCGTCGTACGGCGTCGCGGTCGTGGCGGTCGGCTCCGATCGCCAAGGGACCCTGGCCGAGCAGCGTGCTCGAGATGCGAGCGTCCCGACCTTCGTCCTGGCGGTTGCCGACCAGTCCAGTCGGACCGCCTGGGACCAGGCGTTCACCGAGTTGGTGGCTGCCTTTGAGCCTGATCTGATCGTTTCGGCCGGCTTCATGAGACTCGCCGGAGCGGCCTTCCTCGAGCGGTTCGAGGGTCGCTATGTGAACACCCATCCGGCGCTGCTCCCGTCGTTCCCCGGCATGCACGGGGCGCGGGACGCGCTGGAGTACGGCGTCAAGATCACTGGCTGCACGCTCTTCGTCGTCGACGCGGGGGTCGACACCGGACCGATCGTGGCCCAGGCTTCAGTCCCGGTGCTTGCCTCTGACGATGAGGCGACCTTGCACGAACGCATCAAGGCTGCCGAGCGCAGCCTGCTCGTGGAGTACGTGGGCCGGATGGCCCGCGACGGTTGGTCCATCAACGGCAGGAAGGTCTCTCTCCCGTGACCGACGAGACTCGCCCGGTTCGCCGAGCGCTGATCAGTGTGTTCGACAAGACCGGCCTGGTCGAGTTGGCCCGCGGGCTATCGGATGAGAAGGTCGAGCTGGTCTCGACCGGGTCGACTGCGGCGCGGATCGCCGACGCCGGCATCCCGGTGACGTCTGTCGAGGAGCTCACCGGCTTTCCGGAATGCCTCGAAGGTCGGGTCAAGACGCTGCACCCACGTGTCCATGCAGGGATCTTGGCCGACCTCCGCAAGCCTGAACACCAACGCCAGCTTGAAGAACTCGGGATCGAGCCGTTCGACCTGGTCGTGGTGAACCTCTACCCGTTCGCGGCCACCGTCGAGTCCGGCGCGACCCCCGACGAGTGCGTTGAGCAGATCGACATTGGCGGTCCGTCGATGGTCCGCGCCGCTGCCAAGAACCACCCCAGCGTTGCCGTCGTGGTCTCACCTGACCGCTACAACGACGTGTTGGAGGCCGTGCGCTCGGGCGGCTTCACCCTGGCGCAGCGCCAGGCCCTGGCGGTCGAGGCGTTCCGCCATACAGCGACCTACGACGTCCAGGTGGCCAGCTGGATGGGGTCGGCTCTCGACGCGCCCGTCGACGATGCGAACTTCCCGAGCTGGGTCGGTGGCACGTGGGAGCGCGTCGACGTCCTGCGCTACGGCGAGAACCCGCACCAGCGCGCAGCGTCGTACGTCTCCGGCGGCGGTCAGCCCGGCCTGGTCACTGCGACCCAGCTGCACGGCAAGGAGATGTCCTACAACAACTACGTCGACGCCGACGCGGCCTGGCGGACGGCCTGGGACTACGACGAGCCCGCGGCCGCGATCATCAAGCACGCGAACCCGTGCGGGATCGCCGTTGGTGCTGACGTGGCAGACGCGCACGGCAAGGCCCACGACTGCGACCCGATCTCGGCGTTCGGCGGCGTCATCGCGGTCAACCGCCCGGTATCGGTGGCGATGGCCGAGCGCGTCGCGGACATCTTCACCGAGGTCGTGGTTGCTCCGGGCTACGAGGACGGGGTGGTCGAGATCCTGGCTCGCAAGCCGTCGGTACGACTCCTGGAGTGCGCGCCGCCGCACCGCGGCGGCGTCCAGCTTCGACAGATCGCTGGCGGCATGCTGCTCCAGCAGGCGGACCTCCTCGACGCCCCCGGCGACGATCCCAGCGGGTGGACGCTGGCCTGCGGTGAGGCCGTCGACGAGGCGACCCTCGCCGACCTGGCCTTCGCCTGGCGGGCCTGCCGAGCCGTCAAGTCGAACGCGATCGTGCTGGCTCGCGACGGCGCCACGGTCGGCGTTGGCATGGGCCAGGTCAACCGCGTTGACTCGGCGAAGCTCGCGGTGGCGCGTGCGGGGGAGGACCGGGCCAAGGGTGCGGTGGCTGCCTCGGATGCGTTCTTCCCCTTCCCCGATGGACTCGAGGTGCTCACCGCGGCCGGTGTGAAGGCCGTCGTCCAGCCCGGTGGATCGGTGCGCGACGACGAGGTCCGTTATGCCGCAGAGGCTGCGGGGGTCACGATGTACTTCACGGGGACCCGTCACTTCTTCCACTAGGGGAGAGATTGTGAACCCGTCGCCGACTGGTCGTTGGGACCTGGCTCAGCTCAACATCGCCCGCCTTTCGGCTCCGCTGGACAGTCCTGAGCTTGCCGACTTCGTGGCCGGTCTCGAGCCGATCAATGCCGTCGCTGATGCGGCCCCTGGATTCGTCTGGCGGTTGCAGGACGAGTCCGGCGACGCAACTGCGCTTCGACCTTGGGGCGAGGATGTGATCGTCAACTTGTCCGTGTGGGAGTCCGTCGAGGCCTTGCGAGGGTTCGTCTTCGGCCTTGCTCATGCAGCCGCACTCAAGCGGCGGCGCGAGTGGTTCGGGGCGTACGGGTCTGCTTCACTCGTGCTCTGGTGGGTGCCCCGCGGCCATCAGCCGACCCTGGAGGAAGCGCGCCTCCGGCTGGATCTGATCACGGCTTCGGGGGCGGGTCCTGGGGCGTTCACCTTGCGGAGCCCGTACGCCGCTCCTTCCTGACATGGCAGGATCGCGCCCGTGACTGCGACCCTGCTCGACGGTAAGGCCACTGCGGCGACCATCAAGGCTGAGCTGGCGGTTCGCGTCGCCCGGCTGGCCGAAGCGCAGGGGATCGTTCCTGGCCTCGGCACCGTGCTGGTCGGCGACGACCCGGGCAGCCGCTCCTACGTCGCAGGCAAACACCGGGACTGCGCCGAGGTCGGCATCGCCTCGATCCGGGTCGACCTCAGCGACGACGCAAGCCAGGCCGAGGTCGCGGCGGCTGTGGACCGACTCAACGCCGATCCCGCTTGTACGGGCTACATCGTGCAGCTGCCACTTCCTGCTGGACTCGATGCCCACGCCATCCTTGAGCGGATGGACCCAGCCAAGGATGCCGACGGCCTGCACCCGGTCAGCCTTGGCCGGCTCGTTCTCGGGGCTGAAGCGCCGCTGCCGTGCACGCCGCGGGGCATCGTGGAGTTGTTACGTCGTTACGGCGTGCCAACGGCTGGCGCTGACGTCTGCGTCGTCGGCCGTGGGGTCACTGTTGGCCGTCCGCTCGGGCTTCTGCTGACTCGGCGGGCCGAGAATGCCACCGTCACGCTCTGCCACACCGGCACGCGCGACCTCGCTGCCCACACCCGACTCGCGGACATCGTTGTGGCCGCTGTCGGAGTCCCGGGGCTGATCACCGCGGACATGGTCAAGCCGGGGGCCGCTGTACTCGATGTGGGAGTCAGCCGCACGGACTCTGGGCTGGTCGGTGATGTGGAACCCGGCGTGCTCGAGGTCGCCGGCTGGCTCGCTCCGATGCCCGGCGGGGTCGGTCCGATGACCCGAGCGATGCTCCTCACGAACGTGGTTGAAGCAGCCGAACGGTCCGTCCACGCGTTGTGACCAGATGCCCACAGCTGCAGCGGCTTCTCGGGGTCTTTGCCCGGCAATGGCCTCTGACCGTCGTTCTCCTGGGCATGGGGACCGGGCTCATCGTCGCTGCGTCGGGGCACTTCCGTCGGGGGACCGTCCTCCTCGCTGCGTCTGTCGTCTTCGCAGCCTGGTTGCGGGTCGTCCTTCCCACCGATCGGATAGGCCTGCTTCGCGTGCGGGGCAAGGGCGTGGACATTCTCACCCTCGGCTTGCTGGGGCTCGGGCTCACCGTTCTCGCCCTCGTGGTCCCCGCCCCGACGTGAGCCGAATCAGGCGCGGGTAGCCTTGCCGCCATGCCTGCCTCCCCCGTCACCATTGCCGTCACCGGAGCAGCCGGCCAGATCGGCTACGCCCTGCTGTTCCGCATCGCCTCCGGGCAACTTCTAGGGCCGGATGTGCCTGTTCGGCTGCGGCTCCTGGAGATCGCTCCTGCCCTCAAGGCCGCGGAGGGCACCGCGATGGAGCTCGACGACTGCGCCTTCCCGCTGCTCGCGGGGATCGATATCACCGACAATGCGCAGGTGGCCTTCGACGGGGTCAACGTCGCCCTCCTGGTAGGCGCGCGCCCGCGCACGGCGGGCATGGAGCGCGGTGATCTGCTGTCGGCCAACGGTGGCATCTTCAAGCCGCAGGGTGAGGCGCTGAACGCCGGCGCAGCCGACGACGTACGGATCCTCGTCGTAGGGAATCCGGCGAACACCAACGCGTTGATCGCTTCGTCGCACGCTCCCGATGTGCCCGCCGAGCGATTCACGGCGATGACCCGGCTCGACCACAACAGGGCGCTGTCGCAACTCGCGACCAAGGCGGCGGTGACGGTCCACGACATCCGTCGGATGACGATCTGGGGCAACCACTCCGCGACCCAGTACCCCGACATCTTCCGCGCGCAGATCGGTGGTCGCTCTGCCGCGGAGGTCGTCAACGACCAGGAGTGGCTGGAGAACACCTTCATTCCCACGGTCGCCAAGCGCGGTGCCGCGATCATCGAGGCCCGCGGCTCATCGTCGGCCGCCAGCGCTGCCAATGCCGCCGTCGACCACGTGAACACCTGGGTCAACGGCACAGCCGAGGGTGACTGGACGTCTGTGGCCCTGGCCTCCGATGGCTCGTACGGCGTCCCGGAGGGTCTCGTCTCGTCGTTCCCCTGCCGATCGGTGAGCGGCAGCTGGGAGATCGTCCAGGGCCTGGACCTGGACGCCTTCTCTCGCGGTCGTATCGATGCCTCGGTGGCCGAGCTGGTCGAAGAGCGTGAAGCCGTCCAAGCACTTGGCCTGATCTGAGGCTGATATCTTGACGTCAAGATAAATCCGAGGCCAGGAGTGCGAATGTCCAAGATCAAGGTGCAGGGCACGATCGTCGAGATGGACGGCGACGAGATGACCCGGATCATCTGGCAGTTCATCAAAGAGCAGCTGATCCTGCCGTACGTCGACGTGGACCTGGACTACTACGACCTCGGCATCGAGCACCGCGATGCGACTGACAACCAGGTAACGATCGACTCGGCGAACGCCACCAAGAAGCACGGCGTCGCCGTCAAGTGCGCCACCATCACTCCGGACGAGGCTCGGGTCGAGGAGTTCGGGCTGAAGCAGATGTGGCGCTCTCCCAACGGGACGATCCGCAACATCCTCGGAGGGGTCATCTTCCGCGAGCCGATCGTCATCTCCAACATCCCCCGGCTCGTGCCCGGGTGGACCAAGCCGATCGTCATCGGTCGGCACGCCTTTGGTGACCAGTACCGCGCCACCGACCTGGTCGTCCCGGGCGAGGGCACGCTGACCATGACCTTCACGCCGAAGGATGGTTCGGAGCCCATCGAGCTCAACGTCTTTGACTTCCCCGCGGGCGGTGTCGCGATGGCGATGTACAACCTCGACGACTCGATCCGGGACTTCGCGCGGGCCTCCATGCGGTACGGCCTTGACCGTGGATGGCCGGTCTATCTGTCCACCAAGAACACCATCCTCAAGCGGTATGACGGCCGGTTCAAGGACCTGTTCGCCGACATCTACGAGGCTGAGTTCGAGGCTGACTTCGAGGCCGCGGGGATCACCTACGAGCACCGGCTGATCGACGACATGGTCGCGGCTGCGATGAAGTGGGAGGGCGGATATGTCTGGGCGTGCAAGAACTACGACGGTGACGTGCAATCGGACACCGTCGCTCAGGGGTTCGGCTCGCTCGGTCTGATGACCTCGGTGCTCATGACCCCCGACGGCAAGACCGTCGAGGCGGAAGCTGCGCATGGCACGGTGACGCGGCACTTCCGCCAGCACCAACAGGGCAAGCCGACCTCGACGAACCCGATCGCGTCGATCTTCGCGTGGACCCAGGGTCTGAACTACCGCGGCAAGATGGACGGCACCCCGGAGGTGTCGGGCTTTGCCCAGACCTTGGAGCGGGTCTGCATCGAGACCGTCGAGAGCGGGGCCATGACCAAGGACCTCGCCCTCCTGGTGGGACCTGACCAGCCCTGGCAGACCACGCAGGACTTCCTCGCGAGCATCGACACCAACCTGCAAAAGGCGATGGCCGGTTAGAACCGGTGGGCTTCAGGTGCGCGACACCCGCTCTTTGTTGATCAAGGACGAACCGTCGGTGTCCGTCGAGCACCCGTGACGGTTCTTCCTTGATCAACGCGGCCGTAGTGGTCCGGAAGCCAGACGAGCCACATGACGCCGAAGGTCAGCCAGACCAGGCAACTCGCTAGGAACAGCCAGACCGCGACGCCCGGAGCGCTTACTGACCACAGCAGAGGTAGGGCTGCGGCAGCCAGCAGCAGGTGAAACATCCATCGCGGACCAACGCGATCGCGGCGCTGCCCCACGACGCCCGACGCCAGAGGTCAGGCGGACAGGCGGGGGTCGCGGACCGCTCGGCGCACTCGGTCTGCCGACACGTCGTCGGGCTCCTCACGGGCGAGCCGCTCGGCGTCCAGCCGGCGGTGGTAGCGCGCCACCTCGTCGGCTCGGCGGGCTGGCCCCCAGCTGAGGACGTCGCCGACCAGGTCCGCCACCTCTGTGGCTGCCGCTTCGCCACGATCGACCGCCTCGATGGACGCCCTGGTCCGGCGCGTGAGCACGTCGTCCAGGACGAGGGCGCCCTCGTAGGTCGCCGCATAGACGGCTTCGGCGCGCAGATAACCGGGGGCCATCCGAAGCGCGACACCCAGGGAGGGATCCGCGGCAACCAGGTCCAGCACCTCCCCGGCCAGCATCCCGTGCCGATCGGCCAGGCGCTGGACCGCGTCGCCACCGACCGACTCAGCCACGGGGTGTCGCTGGGCGGCCAGTCGGACCTCGTCCGCAGTTCCCGCGCCTACCAGAGGTAGGTCGGACGTCACCGTCGGTGGCAGCGCGCCGCCACCCTCGCTCAGGTCGGGTGCAGCAGCATCCACGGCGTCGGCGGCCATGACCCGGTAGGTCGTGTACTTGCCGCCCGCGATCGTGACCAGGCCAGGGAGGGGGCGTCGAACCAGATGCTCACGGGACAATTGGCTCGCCGACAGGCCCGTACGGTCCACGAGCGGGCGAAGTCCGGCGAAGGACGACACCACGTCTTCGTGGGTCAACGGATCCCGGAGCACGGTGTTGACCTGGGTGAGCAGGTAGTCGACGTCAGCTTTGCTGACGGCTGGGTGGTCCGGGTCCAGATGCCACTCGGTGTCGGTGGTCCCGATCATCCAACGCTCTCTGCCCCACGGGAGCACGAAGAGCACCGAGGTATCGGTCCGCAGGATGAGCGCGGTCGAGGACTGGATTCGATGCCCGGGCACGATCAGGTGCACGCCCTTGCTCGTTCGAACCTGGACGGGGTCGGGGACCCCCGCCATGGT
Organism: Actinomycetes bacterium; assembly: GCA_031430645.1. Lineage (GTDB taxonomy): Bacteria > Actinomycetota > Actinomycetes > DATJPE01 > DATJPE01 > JANPBY01. The sequence continues at coordinate 36,786 of JANPBY010000107.1, read as the reverse complement.
CTCGAAGCCGGTGGTCCATGCACCCACTGCGCCGATTACGACGCGGGACCGGATCTCGAGCTCTTCGCCGGTCTCGTTGTCCCGCACCCGGGCGCCGACCACGCGGTCGCCGTCCTTGAGTAGACCGACGACGCGCACAGCTGACGCGCACGCCGCGCCCAGGCTTGCAGCCGTACGCACCACGGCCAGGGTGTGCCGGGCGTCATCCACCTGGGCGTCGTGGTAGCGGACCGCGCCGGTGAGGGAGTCCTCGGCCAGGGACGGTGCTAGTCGCAAAGCGGCGCTCTTGGACAGGTGGCGGTGGCGGGGGACCGCTGCCGAGGTACCGGCCAGGGCGTCGTACAGCGTAATTCCGGCCCCGACATAGGCGCGTTCCCAGAGCCGGTGCTTCAGGGGATAGAGGAACGGCAGGGGCCGCACCAGATGCGGCGCGATGGTAGTGATCAGCTGTCGCCGTTCGTGGAGGGCCTCGCGTACCAGGCGGAAGTCCTTTTGCTCGAGATAGCGCAAGCCACCGTGCACGAGCTTGCTCGAGCGGCTCGAGGTGCCGGCCGCGAAGTCGCGCTGCTCGACGAGGGCGACCGAGAACCCGCGCGCGGCGGCGTCGAGGGCGGCGCCAGCGCCGGTGACGCCGCCACCGACCACGAGGACGTCGAAAGTCTCACTCGCCATGCGCCGCAGCGCGGCGACCCGTGCGGCCGGATCAAGGCGTGCGGAGTGCGACGGGACCTCGGGGCCAACAGATGAGGACGACACATCCTCATCCTCGCGCACTCTGGCGTCGGGCGCACAGCCCGCGACGGCGCGCACGCGACTACGCTGGGCTGCCATGAGCGACGTGTGGATCAACGTTGCGCTGATCTTGCTCTTCATCTTCGTCGGGGGGATCTTCGCCGCCTCCGAGTTGGCGCTGGTCTCCCTACGCGAGAGCCAGGTGCGAGTCCTCGGCCAGCAGGGTCGCCGCGGACAGGCGGTCGAGCGCCTGGTCGCTCACCCCAACACCTTCCTCGCGGCACTCCAGGTCGGGGTGACCGTGGCCGGGTTCTTGTCCGCGGCGCTGGGGGCCGCGACCTTGGCAGGCAGCTTCGAACCCGTCCTCGTCACCTGGGGCGTGCCCGAGGGGCTGGCCGGGCCAGCGGCTCTGGTCACGATCACGGTGATCATCTCCTTCTTCTCCTTGGTGCTTGGTGAGCTAGCGCCCAAACGGCTGGCCCTCCAGCGAACCGAGGGCATCGCCTTGGCCGTTGCGCCCGTGGTCGAGTTCATGGCGCGCGTGATGAGACCCGTGATTTGGCTGCTGTCCCGCTCGACCGACCTGGTCGTCCGGCTGCTGGGTGGCGACCCCAAGGCTCGACGGGACGAGATCTCAACTGAGGAACTTCGCAGCATCGTCGGCGCCAATGAATCCCTCGGCGCCGAAGAGCGACGCATCGTCGAGGACGTCCTGGACGTCGGTGATCGGCAATTGCGGGAGGTGATGCTGCCGCGGACCGAGGTCGACTTCCTCGATGCCTCGATGTACGTCGACAAGGCGGTCCGTGAGTGTCGGGACAAACCGCATTCGCGTTACCCCGTGATTCGAGGGTCGGCCGACGAGATCGTCGGATTCGTTCACGTCCGTGACCTCTTCGACCCGGACGTCGCTGTCCGGTCGACCCGAGTGGCCGACCTCGCTCGCGAGGTTCAGCTGTTCCCCGCGACCAAGCGTCTGCTCCCCGCGCTGGCCGAGATGCGCTCCGAGGGGCACCACCTAGCGATCGTGGTGGACGAGTACGGCGGCACCGCGGGCATCGTCACCCTCGAGGACCTCGTGGAAGAGCTCATCGGGGACATCCGCGACGAATACGACCAGGTGGGCGGCGAGACGCGGCGCCTCCTCGGGGGGTCCTTCGAGGTCGAGGGACTGCTCAACCTGGAGGACTTCGAGGACGAGGTCGGCTTCGAACTTCCGGACGGACCGTATGAGACGGTGGCCGGCCTCATCGTCTCCCTCCTCGGGAAGCTGCCGGCGGTCGGGGACCACGTGGTCGTCGATGGTCACCGCTTTGAGGTCATCGAGCTCGACGGACGGCGCATCGCCCGCGTAGCGGTCACCGAACAGGAGCCGCTGGAGCAGGAGGCCGAACCGGGCAAGGCCGGAACCCAGGCGTAGGCCAGAATGTCTGCCGTGCCCACTCCGCCGCGTGTCTTTTCGGGGATGCAGCCGACCGCCGACTCCCTCCACCTCGGCAACTACCTCGGTGCCCTTCGCCAGTGGGTTGCTCTTCAGGAGGATCACGAGGCCTTCTATTGCGTCGTTGACCTGCACGCGATCACCGCCGGCCACGATCCTGAGGTTCTTCGCGCGCGGACCCGGGCAACCGCGGCGCAATACCTCGCGGGCGGCGTCGATCCCCAGCGATCGGTGCTCTTCGTCCAGAGCCAACTACCCGAGCACGCTCAGTTGGCCTGGGTCCTGGGGTGCATCACCGGGTTCGGCGAAGCGAGCCGGATGAATCAGTTCAAGGACAAAGCGCAACGTCAGGGCGCTGACTCGGCCAGTGTCGGGCTATTCACCTATCCGGTGCTCCAGGCTGCCGACATCCTGCTCTACCAGGCCGACCAGGTGCCGGTTGGTGAGGATCAGCGTCAACACATCGAGCTGACCCGTGACCTGGCCCAGCGCTTCAACGCCCGGTTCGGAAACACGTTCACCGTCCCGGAGCCGTACATCCTCAAGGAGACGGCGAAGGTCTATGACCTGCAAGTCGTCGACAAGCAGATGTCCAAGAGCATCGGGGGCTCGGGGTGTCTGTGGTTGCTTGACGACCCGGCGGTCTCGGCCAAGAAGATCAAGTCGGCAGTCACCGACACCGGGCGCGAGGTCCGCTTCGACCCCGTTGACAAGCCCGGCGTCAGCAACCTGCTGGCCATACTCTCCGCCCTGTCGGGCCGGTCTATCGCCGAGCTCGAGTCCGACTCCGAGGGACGCGGGTACGGCGATCTGAAGAAGGAGCTGGCCGAAGCCTACGTCGCGTTCGTCACGCCCTTTCGTGATCGCACGCTGGCCTTCCTCGACGACCCGGCCGAGCTCGATCGGGTCCTGGCTTCCGGTGCCGAACGCGCCGGCGCCGTTGCGGCCCCGACCTTGGCGCGGGTCTATGACCAGATCGGGTTCGTGCCGGTCGGGGCACGGTGACGTCGCCGGCCCGCGTCATCGGGGTGGCGCTGGCCGTCGCTGAGCCGTACGGCTCTCAGCTGCAGACCTGGCGCGACCAGCTCGGTGACCCGATGGCGAAGGTCATCCCGACTCACGTCACCTTGCTGCCGCCCATCACCGTCGATGGATCATTGCTCCCCGAGATCGAGGAGCACCTGCGCGCGGTGGCCGAGGACGAGCGACCCTTCGACATCGAGCTGCGAGGCACCGGGACGTTCCGCCCGGTCTCCCCGGTCGTCTTCGTCCAGCTTGCCCGGGGGATCGGAGGCTGTGAGCGGCTGGAGCAGCGGGTGCGCTCTGGCCCCCTTGCGCGCGACTTGCCGTTCCCCTACCACCCGCATGTCACGGTCGCGCACGACGTCCCTGATCAGGCCCTCGACCGTGCCTTTGCAGAGTTAGCCGACTATCACGCGCAGTTCTCAGTGTGGGGCTTCAGCCTCTACGAGCACGTCGAAGGAGTCTGGAGACCTCAGCGAGACTTCCCGCTCGGCCGGGAGCTGCCGGGACCTGTTCCAGCGGAGTTCGAACAGGCGTGAGTACCACGGACCGCGCCGCCCGGGTCGCCCAGCTACAGGAAAGGGCCACGGGGTACGCGCTGTCGCGACCTTTCGTGGCCCGGTTGTGGAGATCGGCGGCCCGCTACGTCGAGGTCCGGGTCAGCGCTCTCGCGGCGTTCGTCACCTACTACGGATTCATGGCGCTGTTTCCGCTGACTGCGCTTGGATTCGCCATTCTCGGTCTGCTGTCCCGATACATCCCCCAGCTCGACGATGCCGTGGTCGGCCAGGTGACCGACAACGCAGGAGCCTTCGGGCTGAGTCCCGAGATCGTGGAGCAGTTGCAAAGGGCAGCACTGGGGCTGGGAGTCATCAGCTTGGGCTTCCTGCTCTATGCCGGGGTTCGTTGGGTCGAGGCACTCCGCGAGGCGCTGGCTGTGGTCTTCGGCGGGCACCCACCGCGTGGAAAGCTTGTCCAGCGCGTTGGCGCCGACGTGGTGCTGTTGTTGGCCTTCGGCGTCGTGCTGATCCTGTCGGTGGTCCTGACGACCATCACTGCGGCGACCGCCGACTGGCTGGTCGACATGCTCAACGTTCCCGCCTCCGCCGAGAGGCTGATCCGCATCGCAGCTTTGGCCGTGTCGTACGCCGTAAGCGTGGTCCTGCTCGGCCTGGTCATGTGGCGGCTGGCCGGTCGTCCGGTCCGGCGGCGCGTGCTCGTTCAGGGAGCGCTCGTAGGTGGGCTGGGTATCGAGGCGCTCAAGTTTGCCGCGACCTTCATCATCGGATCGGCGCTGAAGAACCCGGTCTATGGCGTCTTCGCGGTCACGATCGGCTTGCTGGTCTGGATCAACTTCACCGTGAAGTGGACGTTGATGATCTCCGCCTGGGTCGCTGTCGCCGACGACGAGGGTCTCGGCACGGGACTGCTCTCAGCGGGCCCGACGGGCGGAGGCGATCATTCGCTGACGGCCGCGCTCGTCGCGGCGCCGGCCACGAAGGGCGAGCAGTCCCACCAGGATCCCGGCGACGACGAGAGCCCCGCCAAGCCCTTGGGCGAGCGGCCAAGAGGCTGAGGGGCTCGTTGCGGACTGTGTGAGCGGTGCAGTGAGCAGGGGAGGAGCGGCCGTGATGGGCTGGGCTGCCGGTGCCCCGGCGATGGCCTCCTCGAGGGGGTCGACGAGGACGCCGATCGGTGTGACCGCCGACGCCTCGCGGAATCCCCAGGACAGCAGTTTGCGCGCGGCGTCACTGGTCGGCTCCTTGATCCCCATCAAGGTGACCACGAGAGTCCGGCCGTCGCGCTCGGCGGCTCCGACAAAGGTCCGGCCGGCCTCGGTCGTGAAGCCGGTCTTGATGCCGAGGGTGCCGGGGTAGCCCTGGCGCAGCAGCGGGTCCTGGTTCCACACTTCGAAGGTCTTGCGCTTGTGACCGGGTTTCGCCGGGCGACCCGGGAAGTCGTATTTCAGAGTCGAGACGTAGGTCCTGAAGTCACTGAGCTGCATGCCGGCACGCGCGATCAGGGCAAGGTCGTAGGCCGAGGACACCTGTCCGGGTGTGTCTAGTCCGTGCGGGGAGCGCGCGACGGTGTTCGTGGTCTGCAGTTCTCGAGCGACCTCGTTCATCTGGGCGACGGTCTTCGCGACTCCGCCATTGGCGTGCGCGAGCGCGCGGGCTGCGTCATTCCCCGACGGCAGCAGCAAGCCGTAGAACAGGTCTTCGACCGTATAGATGGCCCCGTCCACGATGCCGGCCCGGCTCCCTTCGACGGTGACGTCCGAAACGACGCTGCGGTACTCCGCCTTCGGGTCGAGCTGGGGGATCAAGGTGAGGGCTGTCAAAATCTTGAGGGTGCTTGCCGGCGGTCGAGCCAGGTGCGGGGATTTGGCCGCCAGCACCTCACCTGTCGTGAGGTCCGCTAGGACCCAGGACTCCGCTGCCACTTTGGGCAGCGGTTTCGCGTCGGGTCCGTACGCGACCAGCACGCCTTTGCCCGAAAGCCCAGGCCCACCAATCGCGACGGAGTCTGTAGTCCCTTGGGCGTAGGCCGGAGTCGCGAGGGACAGCAGGACGAGCGCGAGAGTCACCTCGGCGGCCCGGCGCGATCGACACCTGATGTTCCCCATGGCGGCGTTCACAGTACCTGCGGTCCCGACTGAGCCGAAGCAGGCCGAGGCAGCGCGAGGCAGGCTATGGCCGCCGCACGGCGGCGTCGACGGGGCGTTCGTTCACCAGCGTGACGGCGAGCTGCCCGATCAAGTCGTAGGGAATGGGATCCCGGTAGCGGAAGCGCGCCGTACCCTCGCCGGCTCGGTAGGGCTCGAGCACTCGCTGGAGTTCTGGGTCGCCGATCGGCAGGGGGTACATACCGAGGTGGTGTTTCCAGGCGGCGAAATGCACGAGGGATCGGCCGTCCAGGGTGATCGTCGGCATCTGGTAGCTGATCGATTCTCCTGAGCCGGGCACGGACGCGTGAATCACTCGACGCACCTCCTCCAGCACCTCCCGGACCTCGTCGGCGAAGGTGGCGATGTAGGCGTCGATGCTCGCGTACTTGGTTGCCATGTGCCGACCCTCTCAGTTTCGGTGGGCCTGGAAAAGGTCAGCGGATGACGGCATCCACGGCTACCGCTGTGCCACCCGGATCGCGACCGAGCAGCACCGGGTTGAGCTCGATCAGGGACAGACCCTTGTCGATGAGGAGAGCACCGACTCGGGCTCCGAGCTCGGCGGCGGCCCGGAGGGCGTACGGCTCGCCCCCTCGGGCGCCGGTCAAGACCGGGGCAGCTCGCAGCGCCAGCAGCGCCTTCTCGACCCGGGCGACGTTGGCCGGGAGCGGGAGGACGGCCACATCGTCGAGAACCTCGGTCCACACCCCACCGAGGCCGATCACGAGCACGGGCACCACCCCGTCGCGGTGGGCGGCGACGAACAACTCAAGTCCGGGCTCGGCCATCGCTTCGATAAGGACCTGGGAACCGGTCGGAGCTGCGGCGAGCACCCGGGCGGCTGCCGCGCGCACAGCCTCGGCGCCCTCGAGCCCGAGGACGACCGCACCGAGTTCGCTCTTGTGGAGCAGATCGGGATGGTTTGCTTTGACGGCGACCCGACCGCCGAGCTCGAGGTAGGCCGCGGCAGCCTCGTCGGCATCAGCGACCACGACGTGGTCCGGAACGCTCACGCCGCTCGCGCGAAGCAGGTCTTTGCCGTCACTCTCCGACAGAGGATGAAGGCCCGAACGGTCGCCTTGTGGCGTCGCCGTCACGCTGATCGTTCGTAGGTGGGTGCCGCTGGTGGGGAGCTCTGCTGCCACGGCTGCGGCCGCCAGCAACCCGGTGCGCAGTCCGCCGAGTGCGCCGTCACGATCCGGACGGTGGTCAGGCAACGTCGAGGCGATGACGAGGGGCACCCCGGCCGCGGTGACCCCGCGCACGTCTCCCTCCAGAGTGTCGCGCCACTGCGCGGCGGCATCCTCGGGCAGGTCCGCTGGCTGATCCTGGAGCGCCAAGACGACTCCTACCTCGGGGTCGCGGGCCAAGACTTCGACGATGCGCGCCACCCCCTCGGTGTCGCCCCAGACGGCGTTGGTGTGGTCGAGCGGGTTCACGACGGTCGCGGTCGGTGGCAGCACGTCGCGCAACCGCCGCCGGGTTTCGTCGGTGAGCGGAGCCAGCACGACGCCAAGGTCGCCGGCCAGGTCGCCCGCCATCGCGCAGTCACCGCCCGAGCACGTGACAACGGCAACCTTGGTCGCGCCAGGGCGTCGTACGGCCGCCGGGCGGTCCAGCGCCTCGGCGACACCGAGCAGCTCAGCCAGGTCGTCGACAAGAACTGCCCCGGCTTCGAGCATCAAGGCCCGGAAGACACGCGAGTCTCGGGCAAGAGAGGCGGTGTGTGCCGCTCCGGCGGCCTGCCCGGCCTCGGTGCGGCCGCCCTTGAGGACGACCACGCGTACGCCCTCGTCGAGGCAGCGGGCCAAGGCTGCTGCCAGTCGAGGCCCGTCACCGTCGGACTCGAGGTAGAGAGCAGCAACCCGGACTCCGTCCGTGCCTGCGAGATGGTCGAGCAGGTCGGACGCATCGACCACGGCTTGGTTGCCGCCCGAGACGACGGTGTGGAAACGAGGACCAGACACCAAAGACAAGGCATTGACGCCGACGTTGCCGCTCTGAGTGATCAGGGCAATTCCGCCGGGACTGCGCAAGGTGACGGCATCCCCCCACAGCGGCGCTCTGCTGTGCACGGCAACAACGCCGTTGCCGTTGGGGCCGATGACCGGGAGGTCGTGGCGTCCCGCTGCCTCAACCAGAGCGGACTGAAGGGCCGGCCCCCGTGCCTCGCCAGGCGCTTCGGCGAAGCCCGCGGCGTAGACGACGATCCCACCCGCGCCGAGCTGTCCGGCCTGGTCGACGAGGTCGGGGACACCGTCGGCCGGAGTCGCGATGACCACGGCGTCGGGCGCGGTCCCCAGCTCGGTGACGGCCTCGGCCAACGTCGCGACGCAACGGATGCCGTGTGCTTGGCTGCGGCCGGGATTCACCCCGATGAGTCCACCGTCGAAACCTGCCAGCACCAGGTTGCGCGCTGTCTGGCCGCCGTAGGAGGCGGGTCGTTCGGTGGCACCGACGATGACGACGCTGCGCGGGGCGAGGAGTCTGGAGAGATCCATCATGGAGCCGGGTCCGCCGGGGATCAGGTGAGCATCGTGGTGACGCCGCGCTTCTCCAGCGCGCGCGCGATGATGATCCGCTGGATCTCCGAGGAGCCTTCCCAGATGCGGTCGACCCGCAACTCACGCCAGTAGCGCTCGGCGGTGTTGGTGCGCATGTAGCCGCGACCACCAAAGACCTGTACGGCACGGTCGGCGCAGCGGTAGGCAGCCTCGGTGCAGAACAGCTTGGCCATGGCGGCCTTGCCGTGGACGAGTTTTGGATCTGCCCCGGCGTCGGCCAGTCGGGCGACCTCGAGGGCCAGCAGGCGTCCCGCGGCGGCTTCGGTGGCCGAGTCGGCCAGCGGAAAGGAAACCCCCTGGTGGTCGATGAGGCGGGCTCCGCCTTGCTCGCGGGACATCGCCCAGTCGACTGACTCCTCCAGCAACCGCTGCATGGCTCCACCGCAGCGGGCGGCGATACCCAGGCGCTCTTCCATGAACCAGGATCGCTGGAGATCATCCCCGGCCCCGACTCCACCGATCACGTCGGCGTCAGTTACCAGGACGTCGGTGAAGCTCAGCGTCGGGTGACCGTGTGGGTAGTTGTGGGTGAACACGGGCTGGTCGACGACGGCGATGCCGGGGGAGTCCGCGGGTACGGCGAACAACGTGGCCACGCGTGCACCCTCGGGACCATCGGGCAGCGCCCACGCGTTGACCACGATGACGGCCGCGACATCACCGAAGGTGACGAACCACTTCACGCCGTTGATCAGCCAACCGCCGGCGACCTTCGTGGCGGTGCTGGTCATCATGCTCGGGTCCGAGCCGGCACCTGCCTCGGTCACGGCGTACGCGTCATGCAACTCCCCGCGCAGGGCCGGGCGCAACCACCGAGACTTCAGCTGCGGGCTAGCGGCTCGCCAGACGTTGTAGGCGTTGGGGACGTACCAACTCACCGCGTTGGTCGTGCGACCGAGCGCCTCCTCGACAAGGAACCACTCGAGATGGGTCCAGGAGTTGCCGCCGTCCTCCATGCGGTGCAGTCCGCCTTGGAGGCCGGCCTCGAGGGCTGCGCTGCGGATCCGCTGCTGGCTCGCTGCTGAGATCGGGCCGCCGGCGAGCTCGGATTCCAGCTCGATCGGCTGGACGACCTGCTCGGCGAACTCCGTGGCGCGTTGGGCCAAAGCCTCTTGCGCGGATGTGAGCTGGGACAGCCCGGTCACGACTCCTCCAACGGTCCGCGTCGGGGATGATGTGCGGGGCCGCGAGGAGTATCCTGAACGAGCATTCAGGACCGCGTCAAGCCAGCCACGCCCAACCCGAGAGGAGCACGCGGGTGGTCATCGCCGCCAAAGCACCCGAGGAGCGGCGTCGCCGCATCCTCGCAGCGGTCGTGTCGGTGCTCCGCGAGCGGGGTTACGCCGGGACGCGAGTGGCGGACATCGCCGCAGCTGCGGGTACGTCTTCGGGCTTGGTGCTCTACCACTTCTCCTCCTTGGCCGGCGCTCTCACCGAAGCCCTGACCACGTTGGAGGACGCCTTCTATGACGACCTCGAGCGCGACCTTGCAGCTACCGACGGGCCGGCGGAGAAGCTGCGGCACATGGCCGAGCTGGGCGCCGGTTCGGGTCCGGCGGTCGGCGACTGGACCCTGTGGCTCGAGCTCTGGGTCCGAGCGTTGCACGACCCCTCCGCTCGGATGGCCCGCGAACAGCTCGACCGGCGCTGGCGTAGCTGCCTGCGCGATGTCGTGGACGAGGGGGTCTCGGCGGGAGTCTTCCGGACCGCGGATGCTGGCGACGCCACGGTGCGCCTGGCCTGTCTCATGGACGGGCTGGCCATCCAGCTCGCCTTGGAGGACGAGGGCATGACCCCCGAGCGCATGCAGCTGCTGTGGCTTGCCTCGGCAGCGCTGGAGCTCGACGCTTCGGTGTGATCCGCGCGTCAGTCCGGTACTCTCGTCCCAGATCCTGAACGCTCGTTCAGAATATTGCTCGCTCTGGAGTTGAGACCTATGACCGGCACTGCCGCCCGGTCGGCCGTACGAACCGCACCCCTTCCCGGGTCAGACCCACGACCAGCCAGCCGCGACGAGGGGCTGAGCCCGCAACGCCGCGCCGAGGTGCAGCGCGAGGTACGCGACCACCTCCTCCTGCACTTCACCGACCCGGGCACCTATAGCGAAGAAGTCCCGATCTATATCCGTGGTGAAGGTTGTCATGTGATCGACCAGCACGGTCGCCGCGTCATCGATGGGTTGTCCGGGCTGTTCTGCACCAACCTGGGTCACTCCTTCGGCGCGGAGATCGGCGCGGCCGGCGCGGCCCAGCTGGCCGAGCTCGTCTACACCCCGTCCTGGTACGTCACGCACCCATCCGCGGCTGATCTGGCCGCCCGCCTCGCGCAGAAGGCTGCGCCCCTCGGGCTCACCCGGACCTTCCTGACCAGCGGTGGAGGGGAGGCGGTCGAGAGCGCGTGGAAGTTGGCCCGGCAGTGGCACACCGCAAACGGCGAGCCGCAGCGGCGCAAGGCGATCTCCCGACGTGTGGCTTACCACGGGACGCATCTGGGGGCGCTGTCCTTCACGGGGATCCCCGAGGCGCGCTGGCCTTTTGAGCCACTTGGCGCTCCCACCCACTTCGTGAGCAACACCAACGCTTATCGCCATCCGCAGGGCGCGGACGAGGACCGCTTCACCGCGGCCCTCCTAGCCGAGATCGAGGATGCGATCTACTTCGAGGGACCGGACCAGGTCGCCATGTTCATTGCTGAACCGGTCCAGAACTCGGGGGGAGCGTTCACCCCTCCGCGCGGCTACTGGTCCGGGCTGCGCGAGATCTGCGACCGCCACGGGATCCTTCTGGTCGCTGATGAGGTCATCACCGCCTTCGGTCGCGTGGGTGAGTGGTTCGGGTCGATCCGGTACGGCGCGCGCCCCGACATGCTCACCTTCGCCAAGGGCGCCACGGCCGGGCACGCTCCCCTGGGCGGTGTCCTGATGAGTGACCGGGTGGCCGAGCCGTTCGTTGGGACGGCAGGGGCGGGTGCCTCGATGTTCATGCATGGTCTGACCTACGGCGGCCACCCGTTGGCCACGGCCATCGCCGGCGCGGCCATGACCGTCTATGAACGCGAGGGCGTGATGGAGAACGTCCGCGCCAACGAAGGCTTCTTCGAGAAGCGGTTGCGCGAGCTCGGCCGCATCTCTCTGGTCGGCGACGTCCGCGGCGCTGGCTACTTCTGGGCGGTGGAGCTGGTCAAGGACCGCGCGACCAAGGAGACCTTCGAGGGCGCCGAAGCGGATTGGTTGCTTCGTGAGGTGCTCTCCGAGCGGATGAACACCCTGGGGCTGCTCTGCCGACTCGACGACCGCGGCGACCCGGTGATCCAGCTGTCCCCGCCGCTGGTGGCCGACCAGGAGCTGCTCGGCCGGATCGTCGAGATCGTCGGTGATGCACTCGAGCACGCGAGCGAGCAGTGGGAGGGCCGTGGGTGACCGAGCGGAGATAGGGTCGCGAGCGTGGCGTACGAGGGGCAGACCGGGCCAGATCACCTGCGATTGACCGAGTCCGGGCTGCCCATTGCGGCGACGTACGGGCCTCAGGCGCTCGAGGGTTGGGACCCGAGCGAGCGGCTGGGCGAGCCCGGGGTGTTCCCCTACACCCGCGGCGTCTACCCCACGATGTACACGGGCCGCCCCTGGACTATGCGGCAGTACGCCGGCTTCGGGACGGCCGCTGAGTCCAACACTCGCTACAAACAGCTGCTCGCGGCTGGCACGACGGGGCTGTCGGTGGCCTTCGACCTGCCGACCCAGATGGGGTACGACTCCGACGAAGAAATCGCCTCAGGCGAGGTCGGCAAGGTCGGTGTGGCCATCGACTCCATCGATGACATGCGCACGCTCTTCGCCGGGATCCCCCTTGATCAGGTGTCGACGTCGATGACGATCAATGCCCCGGCCGCGGTGCTGCTGTGCCTCTATCAGTTGATCGGCGAGGAGCAGGGCATCCCCGGGAGTGCCCTGAACGGGACGATCCAGAACGACGTGCTCAAGGAGTACATCGCCCGTGGCACCTACATCTATCCGCCGCAGGCGTCGCTTCGGCTGATCACTGACATCTTCAGCTATTGCCGCACCGAGATCCCGCGGTGGAACACGATCTCGATCTCGGGCTACCACATGGCTGAGGCCGGGGCCACGCCTGCTCAGGAGATCGCCTTCACGCTGGCCAACGGCATCGAATACGTCCGGGCGGCGATCGCCACCGGTCAGGACGTCGACGAGTTCGCTCCGCGCCTGGCGTTCTTCTTCGTCTCGCGCACCACCATCCTCGAGGAGGTCGCGAAGTTTCGTGCGGCCCGCCGGATCTGGGCTCACGTCATGCGGGAGGAGTTCGGCGCCAAGAACCCCAAGTCGCTGATGCTCCGCTTCCACACCCAGACCGCCGGGGTTCAGCTGACCGCACAGCAGCCGGAGGTGAACCTCGTCCGCGTGGCGGTCCAAGGGCTGGCCGCAGTCCTCGGGGGCACGCAGTCCCTGCACACCAACTCCTTCGACGAGGCCCTCGCGCTGCCCACGGCGAAGTCGGCGCGGCTTGCGTTGCGTACCCAACAGGTGCTCGCGTATGAGACCGACGTGACCGCCACGGTCGACCCTTTCGCCGGCTCCTACGTCGTGGAGTCGATGACCGACGACCTCGAGGCCGCCGCGCGGGAGCTGATGGACCGGATCGAGGAGCACGGGGGTGCCGTCGCGGCAATCGAGCAGGGCTACCAGAAGGCCGAGATCGAGCAGTCGGCCTATGCAGTCACACGCCAGATCGACTCCGGGGAGCGGGTCGTGGTCGGGGTCAACCGGTTCACCCTCGACGAGGTGGAGCCGTACGAGCCCCTGCGGGTCGACCCGACCATCGAGGCCACTCAAGCGGTACGGCTGGCGGTATTGCGCGCCGATCGGGACGGTGATGCGGTCCAGAGAGGCCTCACTGCGCTCCAAGAGGCGGCCCGAGGCGCCGACAACTGCCTGCCACCGATGAAAGAGGCGCTCGCGGCCCGGGCGACCGTGGGTGAGGTTAGTCACGCGCTTCGGGCTGTCTGGGGCACGTATACGCCTGCGGACGCCTTCTAGTCGCGGCCATCGGACGCGCGTGGTCTGAAGGAGCTGGCTCTCTTGTGACACTGGAGGCATGACAACGTTTGTGCTCTTCCTCCTCGCCGGCGCGCTTGTGTCCTGGGTGACTGTCAAGGCTTCCCGCGCTGATCGCCGCGACGAGACCGACCAGTTCCAGCATGTTCAGGAGATTGTGGCTGGCTGGACCGACGAGGCCCGCGCTTCACAGTCGCGTAACGACTTGGCGAACAAGGGCTAGAGGTTCGGAAACGCACCGCTCGGACGTCTAGGCTGCGGGCAACGCGCCGGTACGTCTGCCGTGCGCGACCTTGGAAGGAGAACGCCCTTGCACAGGGTGATCAAAATTGCAGCCGTGACCTCAGTCTCGGCACTCATGCTCGCTGCCTGTGGCAGCAGTGCTGGCACCAGCGCCGGCACCGGAACCTCGCCTACCCCTTCGGTCTCCACGAAGGAGCTCAAGGTCGGGCTCGCCTACGACGTAGGCGGCCGTGGAGACCAGTCGTTCAACGACTCGGCTGCCGCTGGCCTCGACCTCGCCGTTACCGACATTGCGGGCATCACGGTCAAGGAGCTGTCGGCGGCCCCGGCCGGTGAGACCGATGCCACCCGTCAGGAGCGGCTCGTCCAGCTCGCTGAGGGCGGCTACAACCCAATCATCGCGATCGGATTTGCCTACGCCCCGGCGTTGACCAAGGTCTCCAAGGAGTACCCCGACGTCAACTTCGCGATCATCGACGACGCTTCGCTCGTCGACCAGCCCAATGTCGCCAGCTTGGTCTTCGCGGAGGAGCAGGGCAGCTTCTTGGTCGGCTCGATCGCCGCTCAGGCGTCGAAGTCCGGAAATGTCGGCTTCATCGGGGGCGTCAACATCCCGCTGATCCAGAAGTTCGAAGCGGGCTTCACAGCTGGCGCCAAGGCCATCAACAAGGACATCAAGGTGCAGGTCAAGTACCTCACTGAGCCCCCGGACTTCTCCGGCTTCGGTGACCCGGCCAAGGGTGAAACTGCGGCGCAGGGGATGTACGACAACGGTGCCGACGTCATCTATGCCGCTGCTGGCGGATCCGGCGGTGGTGTCTTCAAGGTGGCGACACCCGGCAAGACCTGGGCGATCGGTGTCGACGCCGACCAGTACAAGCAGCCCGCCTTGGACGCAGTCAAGGACGTCATTCTCACCTCGATGTTGAAGCGCGTCGACGTGGCCGTCTTCGACATGATCAAGGCGTGCGCCGAGGGCACCTGCCTCACGGGCGTCGTGGTCTTCGACCTGGAGAAGAAGGGCGTCGGCTACTCCAAGTCCAACCCGGCGGTTCAGCCCTACGAGGCGAAGACCGATGAGTTGGCAGCAGAAGTCATTGCCGGCACCATCGTTGTTCCGGACAAGCCGTAGTGGCTTAGCAGCATTGCCTAACGGGCCCGGCACGCGCGCGGTAGCGTGCGAGCCGGGCCCTTGGCAATTGACGGGCTGGTCAGGCGCCTTTCCTTCGTCGCGAGGAGCACGGCTATCAGCGAAATCGACACCCCACGCGAATCGACCGCCGAGGCACCCCCGGCAGTCGAACTGCGGGGGATCACCAAGCGCTTTCCCGGGGTCGTCGCCAACCACGACATCGACTTGACCGTGCGCCGGGGGACCGTCCACGCGATCGTCGGTGAGAACGGTGCCGGTAAGTCCACGCTGATGAAGACCTTGTACGGGATGCATCGCCCCGAGGAGGGGACGATCAGTATCGACGGGGAAGCGGTGGTCCTGCACTCCCCGGGCGACGCGATCGCCCGTGGGGTCGGGATGGTGCACCAGCACTTCCAGCTTGCTGACAACTTGACTGTTCTTGAGAACGTCGTCCTCGGCGATGAGCCGACCCGCAGGGGTTGGCTGGACTTCGGATCCGCTCGCCGCAAGATCCGCGAGATCTCCGATGCGTACGGCCTCGACGTCGACACGGACGCGCTCGTCGAAGAGCTCGGAGTCGGGGACCGGCAACGGGTGGAGATCCTCAAGGTGCTCTATCGGGGCGCTCGGACGCTGATTCTTGACGAGCCGACGGCCGTCCTTGTGCCCCAGGAGGTCGACGAGCTGTTCGGTGCCCTGCGCGGGCTCAAGGAGCAGGGGATGGCGATCATCTTCATCTCGCACAAGCTCGATGAGGTCCTGAAGGTCGCCGATGAAATCACGGTTATTCGTCGGGGAACGACGGTCGCCTCAGTTCTGCCGGGTGAGGTCACCGCACGTCAGTTAGCGGAGCTCATGGTGGGCAGCGAGCTTCCGTCCCCCGAGACCCGCGAGTCCACGGTGACTGATCGAGCGCTCCTCACGGTCGAGGGTCTGAACCTCACGCACGCAGACGGCCGCCCTCTCCTGTCGGACATCTCGTTCACCATTCACGCGGGCGAGGTCCTGGGAATCGCTGGCGTCGAGGGCAACGGACAGGCGGAGCTGGTTGAGACTCTGCTTGGCATGCGCCAGGCTTCCTCGGGCAGCGTCGTCCTGGGGTCCGAGGAGATCACCGCCTGGTCCACTCGTCGCCGACGCGAGAACGGAGTGGCCTACATCCCTGAGGACCGCACGCGTCATGGCCTCCTGCTCGATGCTCCGCTGTGGGAGAACCGGATGCTGGGCCATCAGACCCAGCCGCCAAACTCTCGAGGCCCTTTGCTGGACCCGCGCGGCGCCAAGAAAGATACCCAGCGGATCGTCGACGCCTACGACGTACGAACGCCGTCCATCGACGTCCTCGCCTCGGCCCTGTCGGGGGGAAACCAGCAGAAGCTCATCGTCGGCCGCGAGATGAGCGCTGACCCCGTGGTCCTGCTTGCTGCGCACCCGACCCGCGGCGTGGACGTGGGGGCGCAGGCGGCGATCTGGGACCTGATCCGGGATGCGCGGTCCCAGGGCCTGGCAGTCCTGCTGGTCTCGGCCGACCTCGACGAGCTCATCGGGTTGTCGGACTCCCTCAAGGTCATGCTCAGAGGGTCCTTTGTCGCCGACATGGATCCAGCCGCGGTGACTCCCGAGGATCTCGGCACCGCGATGACTGGACTTGGTGGGGCGGCAGCATGAACCGACGCTTCAGTCCCCGAGCGGTCGCTTTGGCTCTCGCCGCACCTGTCCTCGCCGTCGTCTTCACGATGATCATCACCTCGATCGTGCTGATCGCGAGCGGCAAGGACCCCCTGCAAACCTTCCAGGTTCTTGTCGGGGAGGCCAGCAAGCCGCGGATCCAGGTCCAGATTCTGAATGCGGCGACGACCTACTACCTGTCTGCCATCGCCGTGGCGATCGGTTTCAGGATGAACTTGTTCAATATCGGCGTGGATGGGCAGTACCGGCTGGCGGCCATCCTTGCGGCGGCTGCGGGGGGTGCGGTGGCGCTTCCTGCACCACTCCACGTGGCCTTCATCATCGCCGTCGCCATGCTCGTCGGTGCGTGCTGGGCTGGCATCGCTGCCATCCTCAAGGTGACTCGTGGGGTCAGTGAAGTCATCTCGACGATCATGCTCAATTTCATTGCCACCGGTCTGATTGCCTATCTCCTGACGCCCGGTCGGTTGGCGGAGTCGATCGAGGGCTCAAACAACATCTCCACGAAGCCGATTCCTGAGTCTGGCTGGATGCCCGGGATTCCCCTGATCCCTGATGCCAAGGGTGAGGTTTTCGGTTTCATCGTCATTGCCGGCGTCGTCGGGGTCGCCTACTGGTTCCTGCTCGGCCGAACCCGGTTCGGGTTCGACCTGCGTGCCACCGGACGCTCAGAGCCTGCAGCCATCGCCAGCGGCGTCAACGTCAAGAAGATGATCGTCGTCACCATGTTGTTGTCCGGTGCGGTCGCCGGACTCGTCGGCATGCCTCAGCTGCTCGGGTCGTCGCACGCCTACTCCCTGGACTTCCCCGCTGGGCTCGGGTTCACCGGCATCGCCATCGCGCTACTCGGGCGCAACAACCCGATCGGGATCGCTTTCGGCGCCCTGCTCTGGGCCTTCCTCGACAGCTCGGCCACCCGGTTGGACTTCGAAGGGATCCCGCAGGAGATCGTGGCGATCATGCAGGGCGTGCTCGTGCTCTCGGTGGTCATCGCCTATGAGTTGGTTCGTCGCTATCGGGTGCGCCAAGTTGCCCACGACGTTGGGCGGCAGCTGGGCAGCACTGAACCGGTCTCGGGGCAGGGGGCCGTGGCATGAGCCAGACGATCGAACCCCAGGCGACGCCGACAGTTGACGTCTCGCTCCGGCGCAGCAGCAACCGCAGTCTTGGGTTGCGCGGAGTCGGCGCCGTCCTTGTCGGCGTCTTGCTGCTCCTCTCGTTCATCCGGGTCATCACCGGAGCCGACGATCTGACCTCTGCGGGCACCTTGGCGGCGGCCATCGGCTTGTCGGTCCCTATCGCGATGGCCGGTCTTGGAGGGTTGTGGTCTGAACGGTCTGGGGTCGTGAACATCGGCCTAGAAGGGATGCTCGTCTTCGGCACGTTCGGAGCCGGCTGGGCGGGCTACCAGTGGGGCCCGTGGGCGGGGCTGTTTGTCGGTGTCGCCTTCGGAGCCCTCGGCGGACTGCTCCATGCCGTTGCTACCGTGACCTTTGCCGTGGACCAGATCGTTTCTGGTGTGGCCATCAACATCTTGGCGCTTGGCGTCACCCAGTATCTCGCGTCCGTACTGTTCGACGGAGTCCAGGGCGGAGGGCCAACCCAATCACCGCCCATGACATCGATGGGGTCAATCACCATTCCGGGGCTCTCGCCCTTCTTCCTCGACGTCGCAGCGAACGGGTGGTTCTTCGTGTCCGACGTCGCGGCCGTGCTCGCCGCCCTCACGACCAAACTGTCTTACCTGACCATCATCGCCGTCTTCCTTGTCGTAGCCACCTACTACGTGCTCTGGCGGACGGCGTTCGGCCTTCGGCTGCGCTCGGTCGGAGAGGCGCCGCACGCTGCTGCCACGTTGGGGGTCAAGGTCAAGCGCTACAAGTACATCGCTGTGGTCATGTCCGGAGCCCTCGCCGGCTTCGGCGGTGTATTCCTCGCTGAGGTCTTGTCCAACATCTACCGCGAGGGCCAGACAGCAGGGCGTGGATACATCGGCCTCGCCGCGATGATCTTTGGCAACTGGCGCCCGGGCGGCATGGCGGCCGGCGCGGGGCTCTTCGGCTTCACCGACGCCCTCCAACTGCGTGGCGCCGAAGCCGTGCACGCGCTGCTCGCGGTCGCAGCGCTCGCCTTGCTCTTGTGGGCGCTGTGGATCCTGTTCCGGCGTCGGGATCTGAAGAAGGGTGGGGCGGCGCTGCTCTTTGCGGTCTTGTTCGCTTGGTGGTACCTCGCGACTGACGAGTTGCCGCCGCAGGCGACCTTCGTGACGCCCTACGTCACCACGCTCGTGGTGCTCGCCCTGGCCACCCAGAGGCTGAGACCGCCAGCAGCGGACGGGATCCCGTACCGAGAGGGTGAGGACTAGCTGGTGGCTGTCGACCCCGGCTGGGACGAGTTGCGTGCTGCCGCCATTGAGATCATGACGCACGCCTACGCGCCGTACTCCAACTTCAAGGTCGGAGTTGCCGGTCGAGTGGACGACGGCCGAGTCGTTGTCGGTTGCAACGTCGAAAACGCCTCCTACGGAGTCGGGCTCTGTGCGGAGTGCGGCATGGTGTCGGCCCTGCACGCGAGTGGTGGGGGCCGCCTCGTCGCAGTGGTCTGCGTCGACCAGCATGGCGCGGCGCTGATGCCATGCGGACGATGTCGGCAGCTGCTCTACGAGAACGGCGGTCCGGACTGCCTGGTCGAGACCGTCAGAGGCATCAAGGCGATGAGTGAGGTGCTCCCCGACGCGTTCGGTCCCGAGGACCTGGTGGCGCGCGCATGAGCGCCGACGCTCACGACGCGGTTGAGGTCATCGTTGCGAAGCGCGACCACGGGGCGCTCTCTGACTCTCAGATCGACTGGGTTGTCGATGCCTACACCCGAGGCGTCGTGGCCGACGAACAGATGTCGGCGCTGGCCATGGCGATCCTGCTCAATGGCATGACTGGGCACGAGATCTCACGATGGACTGCCGCCATGATCCGCAGCGGTGAGCGGATGGACTTCGCCTCACTCGGTCGGCCCACCGCAGACAAGCACTCGACCGGTGGGGTTGGCGACAAGATCACCCTCCCGCTCGCGCCGCTCGTCGCGGCCTGCGGCGTGGCTGTCCCTCAGCTGTCGGGGCGCGGGCTTGGTCACACCGGAGGAACCCTCGACAAGCTCGAGTCCATCCCCGGCTGGCGCGCGCAGCTGTCCAACGAGGAGATGCTCACGGTCCTGCGCGATGTCGGTGCTGTCATCTGCGCAGCCGGGGACGGTCTCGCCCCTGCGGACAAGAAGCTGTACGCGCTGCGCGATGTCACTGGCACCGTCGAGGCGATCCCCCTCATTGCGAGCTCGATCATGAGCAAGAAGATCGCGGAGGGCACCGGCGCCCTCGTACTCGACGTCAAGGTCGGTTCGGGCGCCTTCATGAAGGATGCGGCTCGGGCGCGAGACCTCGCGTCGACGATGGTCGGGCTTGGTACGGCTGCTGGCGTGCGCACCGTCGCGTTGCTCACGGCCATGGACACCCCGCTCGGGCTGACCGCGGGCAATGCCCTCGAGGTCACCGAATCCGTCGAGGTGCTGGCCGGGGGAGGCCCGGCCGACGTGGTCGAACTCACGCTCACGCTGGCCCGGGAGATGCTCGCGGCGGCCGACGTCACCGACATCGACCCGGCGGACCGGTTGGCTGATGGTTCGGCCATGGACCACTGGCGGCGGATGATTTCAGCCCAGGGCGGTGACCCGGACGCGGTGCTGCCGGTGGCGCGTGAGAACGAGATCGTCGTGGCCCCCGCGACCGGCACGCTGACCAGGCTGGACGCCTACGCCCTAGGAGTGGCTGCCTGGCGGCTCGGGGCGGGTCGGGCGCGCAAGGAGGATCCGGTCTCGGCCGGGGCGGGGATCGTCATGCACGCCAAGCCTGGCGACCATGTCGTGGTTGGTGAGCCGCTTCTGACTCTGTGTGCTGACGAGCCGAGTCGATTTGCTCGGGCGCTCGAAGCCTTGGCCGATGGGATCGAGGTCGACGGTTCAGCGACCAGGCTCCCGCTCGTCATCGAGCGGATCGATAGCTGATCGGGCTCGTGCGGCCTCGCGGCTAGCGGGCGTCGGCGGGCTTGAACGGGTCGCGTTCCGGCGGAGGAGCGAGCTCGGCGCGGGGGCAGCTCTCCAAGGTCAGGCCGACCCAGGTGAGGGCGTCGTCGCACAGATCGTTGACCTGCCAGCCCGATTCCTTCCCGAACGCCGTGATCGTCACCTTGTAGATCGTGATCTGGTGTCGGTGTGGGGCGTCGTACATCACCGCGATGGACCCAATCAGCCGGGCGCTGCCGCGCGATCCACCCAGGCCGTCCCAGGTCTTGTCATAGCGCTGCCACAGTGAGGAACTGGCGTTCCAGACGCCACCGTTGGCGACGTCGAGGCGGATGAGCTCAGACATCACCCGGATGGTCGTACGCTCGTCGAGGACCGCGGCAGGCCGGATGACACGGGTTTCCTCTTCGGGGTACATGTCGTCTATGTCGGCGGGCAGCCTGCCGAGGTTAAGCCGCGCTGAGGTTAAGCCGCGCTGAGGTTAAGCCTGGACGGAGGGTGAGCTCGCCCGGAGGTTGAGCCCGACTACGGTGGCAGTCGTGATCGACGCCACGCTCATTGCCCACCTCCCCAAGGTCCTGCTGCATGATCATCTTGATGGGGGCCTGCGACCGCGGACCATCGTCGAGCTGGCCGGGGAGTGTGATTACGCCAATCTGCCCACTGCCGATCCGGAGGCGCTGGCCCGATGGTTTGTCGAGGCCTGCGACTCAGGGTCGCTGGTTCGCTACCTAGAGACCTTTGAACACACGGTCGCTGTGATGCAGACCCGCGCTGCGGTCGTGCGGGTGGCGTCGGAGTGCGCCGAGGACCTCGCTGCCGATGGAGTGGTCTATGCCGAGGTTCGCTACGCCCCTGAGCTGCACGTCGCCGGCGACCTGTCCCTGGTCGAGGTCGTCGAGGCCGTTCAGGAAGGGTTTGCCCTCGGGTCGCTCCGGGCGGCTGAGGCGGGTCAACCGATCCGGATCGGCACCCTGCTCACGGCCATGCGGCACGCAGCCCGGTCCCGGGAGATCGCCGAACTGGCGGTGGCGTACCGCGATCAGGGTGTCGTGGGCTTCGACATCGCGGGAGCTGAGGCAGGCTTCCCGCCGACTCGCCACCTCGACGCCTTCGAGTACCTCCAGCGCGAAAACGCTCACTTCACGATCCATGCCGGGGAGGCGTTCGGTCTGCCGTCCATCTGGGAGGCGATCCAGTGGTGCGGTGCAGATCGCCTCGGGCACGGGGTGCGGATCATCGACGACATCACCGTCGCCGACGACGGGTCGGTCACCTTGGGCCGGCTCGCCGCGTACGTCCGCGACAAGCGGATCCCGCTGGAGATGTGTCCCTCATCGAACATCCAGACCGGGGCGGCCGCCTCGATGGCTGAGCACCCGATCGGGCTGCTCGCCCAGCTGGGTTTCCGGGTCACGATCAACACCGACAACCGATTGATGAGCGGGACGTCGATGTCGCGAGAGTTCGAGTTGCTGGCCGAGGCCTTCGGCTACGACGTCGAGGACTTCCGTTGGTTCACTATCAATGCGATGAAGTCCGCCTTCATCCCCTTCGATGAACGGCTGGCGATCATCAATACGGTCATCAAGCCCGGCTACGCCCTCGCGGGCTGACGGCTACAGCGCCGCACCCCGGACACCAGCGACGTCCCTCGCGCCCAAGGCGTGTTCGCTGGCCAGCGTTTGGGCCGAGCGGGCGACACAACCTGGAATGTCTCGGCGGCAAGGGGCCCGCTCTGGGAGCATGCCCGACATGTCTGCCTCGGGGGAAGCCGTGCCGCCTGCTGTGTTTCTCGACGAGATCGACGGGGTGCCCGTCGTCTGGGGTTCGGTCGAAGGCCCGCTGGCCGCCAGCCTGATCTTCAGAGTTGGGCGCTCGGACGAGACTCTGGTGTCCAGTGGGATCACACACCTGGTCGAGCACCTGGCACTATTTCGTGAGGGTCTGACCGGAGAGGCCTCCCACTTCAATGGTCAAGTCGACGACACGACGGCCTCCTTCTACCTTCACGGTGAGCCCAACGAGGTCAACGGGTTCTTGGACCGCGTGACCACGAACCTCGGGACTCTTCCGATGGAGCGGTTGCAGACAGAGCGGGAAATCCTTCGCTCTGAAGCGGCGAACCGGTCCTTGGGCGGCGGCTATCTCTCTCTGATGCGCTGGCGCTACGGTCCCCGGACCTACGGGCTGAGCGCCTACGAGGAGTTCGGGCTTCGACGCCTCGAGGCTGCCGACGTCGAGGCGTGGGCGGCTCGGATGTTTTCTCGGGACAACGCCGTCCTGATGCTCAGCGGACCGCCCCCAGCCGGGCTCAGGCTCAACCTGTGCGGCGGATCCCGTTCGACTCCGGTCGTCGCCTCGAGCGCCCTGCCACAACTTCCCGCGTGGTACCGAGAAGGGGACCCTGGTGCCGCCCTCCTGGCGACGGTACATCGAGGGACACCGGCCACCTTGCTGAGGCACGTCGTCGAGCAGCGACTCCGGACCCGCCTCCGCTACGACCTCGGCGCTAGCTACAGCCCTGGGGTTGCGTACGAACCTCGCGATGGCCGAGAGGCCCACCTCTTCATCGCCGCAGATGCCGTACCCGAGCAAGCAGATGCCGTCCGGCGTGAGATCGGGACCGTACTGACTCAGTTAACGGTGGACGATGTCGCAGCCGTGGACCTCGTGGTGTGGAGTCGCGGTTGGTCGCAGGCCCTTGCCGAAGCCGGCGCACGCCGGGGCTGGGTCCATACGCAGGCCATGGATGTCCTGCTCGGCCGCTCGAGGCTGGACTACGAAGGATGGCTGCAGGAGGTCCGCGACTTGACGCCCGAGGAGGTCGTGGGGGTGGCTCGCGAGGCTCACGAGTCATCACTCCTTCGCCTTGGTGGGGAGTTCGACGGAGCACTTGATGACCGAGTTGCAGCCCCGGTGTGGTCGGCGCCAGGACATGGTGAGGGTCGCGAGTTCGAGGAGATCCGGGCGACACCGGATACCCCCGGGAGCCGACTCGTGATCGGCTCCTCGAGCACGACGGTCGAGTTCGACGGCGCACGCCGTGTGGTGGTGGAACACGCGGAGGTAGCAGCAGCTCTCACGTGGCCGGATGGACAGGTTGTCCTGATGGGGAACGACGCATTCCAGCTCCAGATCGACCCGCGTTTCTGGATCGAGGGACGCGACGCGGTGGCGACGCTCCACACTCGCTTGCCGGCTGAACGATGGGTGAGCATGCCGGAACGCGAGCTTGCTCCGGTGATCACTTTCAGTGAACCTCGACGCGAGCAGGTTCTGCTCGGTGTCGCAGTTGCCGCAGCCCTGGGCGTGACCGCTGTGGGCATTGCCAGTCCCCACGCTGGCGTGTTCGCGATAGCGGGGTTCCTGTCCTATGCGTCCTTCGACCAGTTCCGGCGTGTCCGGGCTCTCCGACACGTACGGGGCCTTCGCTGACTCCGACCCTCGATGCGACGTGCGCGACCTATGAATTGCCGCCGGCCCGACTACGGCGTGGAGAGGGGAGGCGCACGGTCAGGGATTCCAGGACCGGCTGGAACCCGAGCCGGTCGTACGTCGCTCGCGCCGGATTGCCCTCGGTGACGGTCAGACCAAGCACCGGGTAGCCCGCGATCGCCAGGCCTGCCATCGTGCGGCGCAGGAGCAATCTTCCGAGGCCGGCGTAGCGCGGCTCCGGCCTTCTGAACACCTCGACGACCCAAGGCCCCTCTGGCGTTCGGTCGGTGACCAGGCAGACGGCGACCAAAGCCCCGGAACGCCCGGCGTCGCGGGCGACCGTGCTGGCGGCCAACAGGGGGCCGAGGGTGCCGTCGAGAAGTGGCGTGATGTCGAGCGCCATCCGTTCCTCGGCTGACTCGCGAGGCTCGTAGTCCGGGTGTCCGGGTGGGTACGCCGCCTCGGCGGCGTCGAGGTAGTCCATCGGGACCGTGCTCGCGGGACCGATCGCGAGGTCGGGGTTGGCGGACTCGAGCCTCGACCACGTCGGCTCCGGTGGGTCGGCGACGAAGTCTCGCGCCAGCCAGTGTGCGTGGCGCAGCGGCGTCGCACCGCGTTCGAGAAGCAGGCGGCCCAGGTCGGGAGGAGCTGAGAACGCCCACCCGGGGAAGGCCGCGATCGCCGCGTTCGCGACGGCGGCGAGATCTGATCCCTTGGTTGGCTCGACCAGGTCGGCAGCCGGTAGCCCGTCGCGCGTGGTGCGAAGGAAGGTGGCGAGTGGCTGCCCTTTCGAGCCTGTGAGTACCTTCCGCTCGTCCGAGGTCACGCCTTGCCCGTGACCTCGAGGAGGGTGTGTTCGTGGACGCGTCCCACCGCAACGAACCCCAGTCGGGAGTAGAGGTGCTGCGGCCAATCGTCCTCGGCTGCCTGGAGATACACGAGGACAGCACCATTGGCCCTAGCTCGGATGACCGCGTCGCAGACCAGCGCGGAGGCGTAGCCGCGGCCTCGGTGGTCGGGGAGGGTCAGGACATCGTCGATCTCGGCGACCCCGCCGATGACGACGAGGTCGGCTTTCGCCGCCACCATGCCGGTTCGAGGATCGCGGACGGCAAGCCGAGTGACATCGCCAGCACGATCGATCGCGACCCGGCGTCCGACCAGTTGTCGCACGGTCTCCTCCGAGAAGTCCGGCGCTTCGAGCTGCCAGCCTTCCTCGACCAGACCGCGAACGACCTCCTCGTCGACCACCTCGACCGAGACGTGTCCGGCTGTGGGCTCGACGGAGTCGAGGGCCACCATGATCAGAACTGGGCTCGCCGCGTAGCCGGCCGTCAGCAGGCCGGGGGCCAGGCGAAGGTTGACCGCTTCGTCAAGGACATCGATCTTGCGGTGGGTCAGACCGCGGACGGCGCAGACGTAGTCGGTGAACGCGAGGACCTCCGATGTGCTCACCTCCGTTGGGAGGGCCGCGGTGGCTAGCACCCGGTTCGATGTGTGCGAGACCGGCCAGTCGGCGTCGAAGAGCCCCAGCAACCCGGGCGGTCCGTCGACGACTTCAGCCGCGCGCCGGGCCGCCTGTTCGCGTAGGTGGGACACACAACGGCGGTGGGCACGCAGCCTCTCGGTGTCTGTGAGCTGCTCAGACACCGATCGGGTGCCAGACCGTCTTGGTCTCCACGAAGGCGCGCAGCCGGGTGAGGTCGGGTTCAGTGGCCCAGTCGACTTCGCGGCCATCGGAGTCAAGGTTCGGTCGGAGGACCCGTTTGACGTTGTCGGCGGCGGCGACCTCGAGCTCGGCTGCGGCCAGTCCGGACCCGGTCAGGTCGATCGCGTTGACGTCCATGTGCGCGGCCAGGTGCGGTGCGACCTCGGAGACTTTGCCCGTGAGGATGTTGACGACCCCACCGGGGACGTCAGAGGTGGCCAGAACTTCGCCGAAAGTCACTGCGGGCAAGGGCATCGTCTGCGACGTGAGGACGACACAGGTGTTGCCCGTGGTGATCACCGGCGCAACACAGGACACCAAGCCAAGCAGGGAGGAGTGCTGAGGTGCGAGGACTGCGACAACGCCGGTCGGTTCAGGGACCGAGAAGTTGAAGAAGGGTCCCGAGACGGCGTTGGAGCCGCCGAGCACTTGAGCGATCTTGTCGGCCCAGCCGGCGTACCAAACCAGTCGGTCGATGCTGGCATCCACGATGGATCCGGCCTTCTTGGGGCTGAGTCCCTCCGCGACACCGACCTCCTCGATGAACTGCGAGCGGCGGCTCTCGAGCACTTCTGCAACTCGGTAGATCACCTGGCCGCGGTTGTAGGCCGTGGCACCAGACCAGCCGGGGAACGCCGCCCGCGCAGCAACGACGGCGTCGCGTGCGTCTTTGCGCGAGGCGAGCGAGGCATTGGCGAGGAACTCGCCCTTGGAGCCGGTCACCTCATAGGAGCGACCGCTCTCACTGCGCGGAAAGGCCCCACCGACATAGAGCTTGTACGTCTTGCGAACCTCTAGACGATCCGCGGAGGGGGAAGCAGGGCGGTCAGACATTGAGGTAGGCCTCCAGCCCATGTCGGCCGCCTTCGCGGCCGAAGCCCGACTCCTTGTAGCCCCCGAACGGCGAGGCCGGATCGAAGTTGTTGAACGTGTTGGCCCACACCACGCCGGCCCTGAGTTTCTGGGCCATGTGGAGGATCAGGCTGCCCTTCTCGGTCCAGACCCCGGCTGAGAGGCCGTAGGGCGTGTTGTTGGCCTTCTCCACAGCCTCGGAAGGTGTGCGGAAGGTGAGCACCGACAGGACTGGCCCGAAGATCTCGTCTCGGGCGATTCGATGGGCCTGAGAGACGCCGGTGAACACCGTTGGTGGGAACCAGAACCCGCGTTCGGGCAGTTCGCACACTGGCGACCAGCGGCCGGCACCCTCGGCCTCTCCGATGTCGGAGAGGGTACGGATGCGGACCAACTGCTCGGCGGAGTTGATCGCCCCGATGTCCGTGTTCTTGTCGAGCGGGTCGCCCAGACGCAGGGTGCCGAGGCGACGTTTGAGTGAGTCGAGCACTTCTTCGGCCACCGACTCCTGGACAAGGAGCCGAGTCCCGGCGCAGCACACATGGCCCTGGTTGAAGAAGACCCCACGGACGATGCCCTCGACCGCCTGGTCGATGGGCGCGTCGTCAAAGACGATGTTTGCGCCCTTGCCCCCGAGTTCCAGAGTGAGCTTTTTGGCGCTACCGGCGAGTGAGCGGCGGATCAGCTTGCCCACGTCGGTGGAGCCGGTAAAGGCCACCTTGTTGATGTCGCTGTGCTCCACGAGGGCCTGGCCAGTCGGCCCTGCTCCAGTGACGATGTTGACGACACCCGGCGGGAGGTCCGCTTGCTGGCACACCTCAGCAAACAGCAATGCGGTCAAGGGGGTGGTCTCAGCCGGCTTGAGCACCACGGTGTTGCCCGTGGCCAGGGCGGGTGCGATCTTCCAGGCGAGCATGAGCAGGGGGAAGTTCCACGGGATGACCTGGGCGGCAACGCCCAGCGGCCTCGGCGCAGGTCCGTAGCCAGCATAGGAAAGCTTGTCAGCCCACCCTGCGTGGTAGAAGAAGTGAGCTGCGGCAAGGGGAATGTCGACGTCACGCGACTCCTTGATCGGCTTGCCGTTGTCGAGGCTCTCCAGGACGGCGAACTCACGTCCGCGCTCCTGCAGGATGCGCGCGATCCGGAAGAGGTACTTGCCTCGCTCACGGCCACTGAGCCTCGACCAGGTCGTGTCGTAGGCCTTCCGCGCGGCGGCGACCGCCCTGTCGACATCGCGCGGCCCGGCATCGGTGACCTCGGCGAGGACTTCCTCGGTGGACGGCGAGATGGTCTTGAAGGCGGACCCGTCGATCGTGTCGACGAAGTCGCCGTCGATGAACAATCCGTATGAAGGCTTGAGATCGACGACCGCACGGGACTCCGGTGCCGGGGAATAGCTAAAGGTGGTTCTTGAGCCGGTCATGCGGGCCGCCCCATCAGTCGAGGGTGAAGTAGTCGGGGCCGGAGTATCGGCCGGTCGTCAGCTTGGTGCGTTGCATCAGAAGGTCGTTGAGCACACTGGAGGCGCCGAGCCGGAACCACTCGGGGTCGAGCCATTCCGCACCGACGGTCTCGTTGACCAACACGAGGTACTTCACGGCGTCCTTGGTGGTACGAATTCCGCCGGCCGGCTTCACCCCAACTTGACGGCCAGTTGCTGCGCGAAAGTCGCGAACCGCCTCGAGCATCACCAAGGTCACGGGGAGCGTCGCCGCGGGTGCGATCTTGCCCGTGCTGGTCTTGATGAAGTCGGCGCCGGCCAGCATCGCCAGCCACGAGGCGCGGCGCACACTGTCGTAGGTCTGCAGCTCACCGGTCTCGAGAATCACCTTGAGGTGGGCGGAGTGCCCGTCGGCTGTGCAGGCTGCCTTGATCGCCACGATCTCGTCGTGGACCTGCAGATAGCGGCCAGACAGGAAGGCCCCCCGGTCGATGACCATGTCGATCTCATCGGCGCCGGCGGCCACCGCGTCGTGGGTGTCAGCGACTTTGACGGGCAGCGAGGCGCGTCCTGAGGGGAAGGCCGTGGCAACGGCGGCCACGTGAACCCCTGAACTACCCAAGGCCTCCTTGGCGATGCCGACGAGGTCGTTGTAGACGCAGACGGCAGCGACCGACGGGACGCTTTGGTCGGCCGGGTCTGGCCCGATCGCTTTGGCGCACAGGGCTTTCACCTTGCCCGGTGTATCGGCCCCCTCGAGCGTGGTGAGGTCGATCATCTGGATCGCGAGGTCGATGGCCCAGGCCTTGGAGTCAGTCTTGATGGAGCGGGTCGCCAAGGCCGCGGCGCGCTGGTCGGCACCGACCCGGTCCACTCCCGGCAGCCCGTGCAAGAAGGTGCGCAGGCTCCGGTCGGAGTTGGCGATGCCATCCCACTGAGTCTCTTGAACGGGAGCGGCAATCACCGGGTCAGCCTACGCCGCAGGCGGCTTGGCAGGATGAGCTCTGTGACTGTCACGATCAGGCCATCGACCGACGCGGACCATGTGCTCCTTGAAACCTGGGGCTCGGATCCGGGGCCTTACGGCGACTGGGGCGACCGAACGGGCGGCCTGCCCATGGAGGTGCTCGGTCGGATGATTGTCTGCGAGGACGGAGTGCCGGTGGGCGATCTCTCGTGGCACGCGGAGGGCTACGGCCCCAATGCCGGATCGATCGCCTACAACATCGGTATCGATCTGTCTGTCGCCGCGCGGGGTCGTGGAATCGGGTCCATAGCCCAACGGCTTCTTGCTGAACACCTCTTCGCAACAACCGACGTGCACCGCGTCGAAGCCAGCACCGATGTCACGAACATCGCCGAGCAGCGAGCCTTGGACAAGGCCGGATTCATCCGCGAAGGCCTCCTGCGCGGCGCGCAGTTCCGCGGGGACGGCCAGTGGCATGACCTCGTGAGCTACTCCGCGCTGCGCGGCGACTTCGCCCGCTGAGGGGGTATGCCTCAGGTCTAGGAAGCAGGCAGGCCTGCAGCCGCCCCGACATCGGCAGCGATTGCGCTGAGGAGGGCAGCAGCCGTACTGCGCAGCTGGGTGAGGTCGGAGTCGAGGGGCACGGGAAGAACGACCTCGAGGTAGGCCTTGACCTTGGGTTCGGTGCCAGAGGGACGGACGACGACGCGGCCGGACTCGACCGCCCCACCGTCGCCGGCAAGTTGATAGCGCAGACCATCTGTCGGCGGCAGGTCGTTCGAGCCCACGCTGAGGTCGTCGACCGAGAGCACCCCGAGGCCGCCAAGCCGATCCGGTGCGTGGCTCCGCAACGACGCCATCGCTGCGGGGATGGCGTCAAGGTCGGCGAATCGGACCGAGAGCTGGTCGGTCGCGTGCAACCCGTGGATGCGCGTGAGTTCATCGAGCAGGTCGAGCAGCGTCCGACCCTGTGCTTTCAGCTCAGCGGCGAGCTCGGCCACGAGCAATGCGGCTGTCACCCCGTCTTTGTCACTCACGGCTTCGGGATCGACGCAATAGCCGAGCGCCTCCTCGTAGCCGTAGACGAGTCCGGGGACGCGGGCGATCCACTTGAAGCCGGTGAGGGTCTCGACGCAGGCTTGCGGAGGCTCGGCTGTCGCGGCGATGCTGGCGAGCATCGAGGACGAAACGATCGAGCACGCAAAGGTGCCGTGACGTCCGCGACGGAGTACGTGCGCCGCGAGCAAGGCCCCGACCTCGTCGCCTCGCAGCATCCGCCAAGAGCCATCAGGCAGCGGCACGGCGACCGCACAGCGGTCCGCGTCGGGGTCGTTGGCGAGCACTAGGTCCGCGTCGAAGCGCCGACCGACCTCGATCGCCAGATCGATCGCACCGGGTTCCTCAGGGTTGGGGAAAGCCACGGTCGGGAAGTCCGGGTCCGGCGCCCCTTGGGCGTCGACGACGTGGGGAACCGCGAATCCCGCCCGGGAGAATGCCTCCAGGACAACGTCGCGGCCGACGCCGTGCAACGGGGTGTAGGCGATGACGAGGTCGCGGGGGGCGGTCGGGGAGACGAGCGATGCGGCGCGGTCGAGATAGGCCTCGAGCACCTCCTCCCCGAGGGTGGTCCAGCCGTCGCGGCGGGGTACGTCGGCGAGGGCGACGACCTCATCGATGAGGATGCTGATCTCGGCGTCCGCGGGGGCCACCAGCTGTGAGCCGTTCCCCAGATAGACCTTGTAGCCGTTGTCCTGCGGTGGGTTGTGGCTCGCAGTCACCATGACCCCAGCCGCGCACCCGAGGTGGCGTACGGCGAAGGCGAGCACGGGGGTCGGCAGCGGCCGGGGGAGAAGGAACGCGGTGAGACCGGCACCCGCCATGACTTCGGCCGTGTCACGGGCGAATACATCGGACTTGTGGCGTGCGTCGTAGCCGACGACGACACTGCCGCCTCCGTGGGCATGGACGTAGGCAGCGAGCCCGGCCGCAGCCCGGATGACCACCGCCTGATTCATCCGCTTGGGACCGGCTCCCAGGGCGCCGCGCAGTCCGGCGGTGCCGAACTCCAGCCGCCCGGCGAAGCGTTCGGCGATCTCCTCGACGTCACCTGTGACGAGGAGTGCCTCCAGTTCGGTCCGGGTGTCCTCGTCGGGATCCTCGGCGAGCCACTCGCGCGCCCGGTCGAAGAGGTCGGCGCTCATAGCCGGCGCAGCACGTCGGCGAGCAGAGTCCCCATCCGGGCGGCGGCGGACTGTCCGGCCGCGAGGACTTCCTCGTGGTTGAGGGGCTCTCCGGTCATCCCGGCAGCAGCGTTCGTAACCAGGGAGAGCCCGAGAACTTCAGCGCCCGCCTCGCGGGCGGCGATCGCCTCAAGGACGGTGGACATGCCGACCAGGTCGCCGCCGATGGCCCGCACCATCTGGATCTCGGCCGGGGTCTCGTAGTGGGGTCCGGGGAACTGGGCGTAGACGCCCTCAGGCAACGAGGGATCAACCATCCGGCACAAGGCCCGCAGCCGTGCGGAATAGAGGTCGGTCAAGTCAACAAAGTTCGCGCCGACGATCGGCGAGCGACCCGTGAGATTGAGGTGGTCGCTGATCAGGACGGGTGTTCCGGGCGCCCACGAAGGATCCAGTCCACCGCACCCGTTGGTCAGGACTACGACGCTGCAGCCGGCAGCGACCGCCGTACGGACTGCGTGGACCACGGGGCCGACTCCGAGGCCCTCGTAGAGGTGGGTTCGGCCGAGATAGACGAGCAGTCGCCGTTCGCCGGCAAGAACAGAACGGATGCGACCCGCGTGGCCGGCAACCGCCGGTGGGGTGAAGCCAGGAAGCTCGGTCACAGCCAGGTCGGCAACGGTCTGGCCGAGCAGGTTGGCTGCCGGAACCCAACCTGACCCCATCACCAGGGCCACGTCATGGCGTTCGACGCCTGTGGCTTCGGCCAGTGCGGCCGCGGCCTCACGGGCGAGGGCGTAGGCGTCGGGCGTTGTTCGGCCGTCATCCGACGTCGAACTGCCGAAGGAGAATGTTGCCGCTGCGCTGGGTTCGCTCACGCGGGCGACGCTACAACCCCGACGAGCGGCACGGGCGATGTCTCAGGTCACGGACGTAGTCATCGGGCGCACCCGCGACCTCGGCGGCGTTCGCGATGATCCCCAGGTAGCGAGCCGAAGGTAGCCCGCCCTCGTAGGCGTCGAGCAGGTAGAGCCAGGCCGTGGCCTCGCCATCCAGGGTCTGCACAAGCACCCGGATCTTGCGATAGAGCCCCAGGTCTGAGCCCTCCCACTGGTCAAGCGCGGCTTCATCGGCGCCGGTGAGGTCGTACAACATGACGAACACCTGAGCGCCTGGCTCTTCGGCCACAGTCGCCAGGGCGCCTTCCCAGCCGAGATCCTCACCGCCGAAGGTGAGCCGCCATCCGTCCAGCCAACCGCTGCCGCGGGGCAGGGAGGTCGGGGTGCGCGCGGCCATCTGGCGCGGGTCCAGGTTGCTTCCGTACGCCGCGTAGAGGGCCATGGCGTCAGGGTACGGATCTGGATGCGCCCGCGTCTGGGAGCATGGCCGCGTGACACGTGTAGTGATCCTTGGTGGCGGTCCCGGTGGCTACGAAGCAGCGCTGGTTGCCGCGCAGCTCGAAGCCGAGGTCGTCGTCGTCGATCGGGACGGGCTCGGCGGGTCCGCCGTCCTCACGGACTGTGTGCCAAGCAAGACGCTCGTGGCGACAGCCGAAGTCATGACGTTGGCCGCCGAGAGCGACGGGCTGGGAGTACGGCTCGGATCCGTTGAGGGCGGTGGCTCGTCGGTGGGCGTTGACCTCGGGGCGGTCAACGCCCGGGTGAAGCGCCTGGCGTTGGCTCAGTCCCAGGACATCCGGACTCGGATCGAGCACGAGGGGATCCGGCTCGTCGTGGGTGCGGGCTTGCTCGTCGAGCCCTGTGTCGTGGCTGTGAATGGCGAGCGCATCGAGGCCGATGCCGTTCTCGTCGCCACGGGTGCTCGCCCCCGCATCGTCGCCGGCGCCGAGCCGGACGGGGAGCGGATCCTCACCTGGACCCAGGTCTATGACATGGACGTGACACCCGAGCGGCTGATCGTCGTCGGCTCCGGCGTGACGGGAGCCGAGTTCGCGTCGGCCTACCTCGCGTTGGGTTCTGAGGTCGTGCTCGTTTCCTCCCGGGACCGGGTACTCCCGGGGGAGGACGCCGACGCCGCCCAGGTCCTGGAGGGCGTGCTTCAACGGCGCGGCATGACCGTCATGGGTCGCTCGCGCGCCTCGACCGTGGTCCGCGACGGCGACCGCGTCGTGGTGACGCTGGCCGACGGACAGACCGTGGAGGGCTCCCATTGCCTGATGGCCGTCGGGTCAGTTCCCAACACGACCGGGCTTGGGCTGGAGGAAGCCGGAGTGCACCTCGACGCACGCGGCTTCATCGAGGTGGATCGAGTGTCAAGGACCTCCGCGCGCGGGGTCTACGCCGCGGGCGACTGCACCGGGGTGCTCATGCTCGCCTCCGTCGCCGCGATGCAGGGTCGGATCGCGATGCGGCACCTGCTCGGGGACGCGGTCACCCCGCTGGACCTGAAGTCCGTAGCTTCGAACGTGTTCACCGATCCCGAGATCGCGACCGTTGGGGTGACCCAGGCCGAGGTCGATGCCGGCGCTCCCAATGTCGTGTCCGTGAAGCTGCCCCTGGCCACCAACGCGCGAGCGAAGATGTTAGGTATCACCGACGGTTTCGTGAAGATCTTCGCGACAGGCGGGATGCGTACCGTGCTCGGTGGGGTCGTCGTGGCCCCGCGGGCCAGCGAACTGATCTTCCCGGTGGCCCTCGCAGTCCAGCAGCGGCTCACCGTGGACCAGGTCGCTGCGGCCTTCACGGTCTACCCGTCGCTGTCCGGCTCGGTGGCTGAGGCGGCCCGGCAGCTCCACCCGCACGCCTGAGTCCCGAGGTTCTGAGGACGGAGCTAGGAGTGGATCTCTGCTAACTTCCTGAATGATCGTTCAGGATCTTTCTTGGAGGCGCGTCACATGCGGGTTGTGGTGGTGGGTGCGGGCTTTGCGGGGCTGGCGTGCGCGGATGAGCTGAGTCGCGCCGGACACGAGGTGGTCGTGTTTGAGGCGCGGGACCGGGTCGGGGGCCGCGTCTGGTCCTCCACGGTTGACGGGCCGTTGGGTTCTGCGGTGGTTGAGCGCGGTGCGGAGTTCGTGCTCGACGGCTACGACGTTCAGAGGGCCTTGTGCGCCCGTTTCGGGCTTGAGGTCGCTGACACCGGAATGAGCTACTACGTGCGCGAGCCGCGGGGTGGGCTTGGCACCACGGTCGAGGCCATGGCACGGGGTTCGGCCGGACTGGTTGACGCCGTTGCGCGGGCTGGTTCGGGCGCGACAGTCCCCGACGTGCTGGCTGGCCTGGGGTTGGCCCCCGAGGTCCAGGAAGCCTTACAGGCGCGCATCGAGATCTCCAGCGCCTTCCCGGCGGAGGGCCTGTCGGCCGAGGTGCTCGGTTGGGCTGCCTCCTTCGCGGGGTTGCCCTCGGGAAGAATCGTTGGCGGAAACCAAGGCGTGGCGACGCGATTGGCGCAGAGTCTGGGAGATGCTGTCCGCCTGTCGACCCCCGCGCGAGGGATCACCTGGGATGACGACGGCGTGGTGGTTCGCACAGATGACGGCGAGGTCACCGCCGACTATGCGGTCGTCGCCATCCCGCTCCCTCTGGTCGCTGGGCTTGACCTGAGCCCCGGCTTTCCGTCATGGAAGGCCGAGGCCATCGGACGGGTGGCGTACGGCCATGCGGCCAAGCTGCACGTGCCGCTGCGCACTCCTGCCCCGACGTCGGCGGTGATGGCCACCGCTGACCGCTACTGGTCGTGGACGCTGACCGCAGGAGCCGCCGAGGCGCTTCCCGCGGTGCATTGCTTCGCGGGTTCGGCTCCTGCCCTCGACCGGCTCCGGGTCTCTGACGGCGCGCAGACATGGGCCAAGGCATTGGCGGCGCTTCGTCCCGAGCTGGATCTCGAGCTTGACGCTGCGCTGCTGACTACCTGGACCGATGATCCTTGGGCGCTAGGTGCTTACACCGCGGAGGGACTGGCCTCCCGCAGCGGCGACGACGAGTTGCTGGCCGAACCGGTCGGACCGGTGCACGTGGCCGGAGAGTGGACCGCAGGAGACCTGGCTGGTCTGATGGAGGGCGCCTTGCGCAGCGGCCTGCGTGCGGCCGCGGAGATCCTCGCTATTCCCCGGGAGGCCTAAACCGATGACGAGATTCGATCGGTCTGACGACCTGCGTGGCGCCGAGTTCCACGAGGTGTCGTTGGCGAACGCGCGATTCGACGACGTCAGCTTCGCGGGTGCGACCTTCCGTGAGGTGGATTTTGGTGGCGCGCGGATGATCGGTGTCCAGCTCGAGAATGTCGTGATCGACGGCGACGTCACAGGTCTGGTCATCAACGGGGTCGAAGTCGAGCCATTGATCGAGGCCGAGCTCGACCGGCGACATCCTGGCCGCTCGCTGCTGCGCTCGTCCGACCCAGCCGAACTGCAGGAAGCGTGGTCATGGCTCGAGCATCTGTGGGCTGGCATCACCGCGGACGCACTGCTTGCGCCAGTCGATCAGCTGCGCCTGCGCATCGACGACGAATGGTCGTTCCTGGAGACGTTGCGTCATCTCGTGTTCGCCACCGACTCGTGGCTCGCAGTTGGTGTGCTCGGGCGCACGAGCTACCACCCTCTCGGGCTGGCCGGCCCGTGGCTCGATCCCCTCACCTGCGGTTTGGACGCCGCCGCTGATCCGACGACAGCGGAGGTCCTCGATGCCCGAGCTGACCGCCAGGCCCTCGTGCGCGACTACCTCGCAACCACCACGAGTGAAGCCCTGACGACCGAGACGACACCTGCGGTTGGAACCGGTTGGCCGCCTGCATCGCCGATGACCGCGCTCGCCCGACTCCACGTGATTCTCAACGAGGAGTGGTGGCACCTCCAGTTCGCCCGCCGCGACATGCAGTCCTGGCCCGACGCATCCCAGTAGTCACCCGCGGTACCGCTTAGAACGGCGGGGTGTGTTCGGGTCTCGGGGGTGGATCGGGTTTGGGTGGGCCGGGGGGCTCGGGGCCAGCACTCAATCCGATGGTGCCAACTTGGATGCGTCTGCCGGTGGGGGTGGTCCAGGTGAGTCGTCCGTTGCCGTGGTTGACCAGGGTCCAGCCGGGGGCAAGGTGTTTGAGGTGGTGGTGGTGCACGCATAGGGGGGCGAGGTTGCAGATGCAGGTGGGTCCTTCGGGGTATCTGAGGGTGTGGTCGAGGTCGCACATGCGTGAGGGGCGGGCGCAGCCGGGGAACACGCAGACCCGGTGCCGGACGCGGAGCAGGTTCTTGAGTCGCTCGGGTGGTGCGTAGGGGCCGGGGCCTTCGAGGCGGTGGGTGTCGGCGCCTGGGCAGGTCTGGTCAACCGCGACAGCCCCGTCGACGGTTCCGCCGGTGTGTTCGGCGAGGTCGAGGAGGTCGCGCAGGGTGTCGGCGGTGACTGGTCCGAGGCCGGCGATCTCACCAGGCAGCCGGTCAGTGTCTTCGCTGCCCGTTGAGTGACGTCCATCAACGATGACATGGACGTTGACTGGGGCGGGGGGCCGGATGGTGCCGTCGGGGTGGATGCCTGCTCCGAGGAGGAGGTCGACGAACACATCGGCCCTCTTGGCATCCATGCTGCGCGGGTCGAGGACCCCGTCGACGTCGCCG
>JANPBY010000106.1:0-1541 GCA_031430645.1 Actinomycetes bacterium | reverse complement strand
CGGCCCGGAGGGCAGCTGGTGGCGGATCCCGGAGCCGTACCGCGCGGAGGCTCTTGACGACGCTGTGCGCCTCGCGGTCCACGACCAGGAGCGCGCCGGCCTCACCTACGTCGGGGACGGCGAGCAGAGACGGCAGACGTTCTCTGGGCACTTCTACGCCCTCGGCGGCATCGACCAGGCGCACCCCGGCGCTGTGACCAACTTCTCCAACGATGTCAACGAATACCTGACCATGAAGAAGCGTGCCGTCACCTCAGACGCCGACGCCAAGCCAACCGCGCCTCCGAAGTTCGAGCTCCCCCGCGTCCTCGCTCCGATCACCTGGGAACGGCCGGTCCTCGACGGTGACCTCACCTTCCTGCAGCGCACCACCGACCGGCCGACCAAGATCACCGTGATTGGCCCCTCGACCCTCGCGCTGCGCCTGGTGGACGAGCACTACGGCTCGCTCCAAGACCTCACGTTCGCACTCGCCGACGCCCTCAACGCCGAGCTCCGTGCCCTTGACGCCGCCGGCGTCGACCTCGTTCAGGTCGATGAGCCGGAGGCGCACTTCCGCTACAGCCAGGTCGAGCCCTTCGCTGCCGAAGCCCTCGACCGGACGCTGCGCGGCATCTCCTGCCGTACCGCGGTTCACATGTGTTACGGCTACGCCCGCAACATCGCGGAGAAGCGGGCCACCCCCGTCTACAACCTCGCCCTGGAGTTGCTCGCGAGTACCACGGTGGACGACATCTCGGTGGAGTACGAGCAGCCCAAGCACTCCCCCGAGCTCCTCGAGCATGCCGGTGACAAGACGGTGATCCTGGGGACTCTCGACCTGGCCACCGACGCCCCGGTCGAGGAGGTCGCCCACATCGTGAGCCGAGTGAAGGACGCGGTCGAGGTCCTCGGGCCGGATCGGGTACGTCTCGCGCCGGACTGCGGCATGTGGTTCCTCCCCCGTGATCACGCTCGGGCGAAGATCTCAGCAATGGAGCAGGCCGCCCAGGTGCTGCGGGAGACGTACTCCTGAGGCAGGCTCCACCCTGTGCCCCTACGCCTCGGACGTCGAACCTTCGACGATGACGCCTTGCTCGTCATGGCGATCGTCAACCGGACCCCCGACTCCTTCTATGACCAAGGGGCGACCTTCGACGACGGGCCGGCTCTCGATGCCGTGGCCCGGGCGGTGGACGAGGGCGCCGACCTGGTGGACATCGGCGGCGTCAAGGCCGGCCCCGGCGCCGAGGTCGACGCCGCGGAGGAGATCCGGCGGACCGCCGACTTCGTCGCTGCTGTTCGCTCGCGCTACCCCGACCTGGTGATCAGCGTCGACACCTGGCGGCACGAGGTGGGGCGAATCTGTTGCGAGGCGGGAGCCGATGTCCTCAACGACGCGTGGGGCGGCACCGACCCACAGCTCGCGGAGGTGGCTGCGGCCTTCGACGTAGCGTTGGTCTGCACCCACGCCGGGGGGCTGGCCCCTCGGACTCGCCCACACCGGGTGGCTTACGACGACGTGGTGGCCGACATCGTGAGCCGTACGATCTCCGAGGCCG
>JANPBY010000105.1:0-10905 GCA_031430645.1 Actinomycetes bacterium | reverse complement strand
ACACGCGGCGTGTCGCGTACACAACGTCACACTCAGCGGGGGTGGACCCAGCGGGCGAAGAGGAAGGTTTCGTCCTCGTAGAGGCCGGCGGAGTGCCAGTCCGTCGGTGTCAGGATCGGTGGACCGCTGAGGATTCGTTGTCCGGATCCGCCCACCACGATCGGTGATGTGGTGACGCACAACTCATCCAGCAGGGCCTCGTGGATGAGGGAGGCGAGCAGGGCCGGGCCGCCTTCACACAGCAGATGAGCGAGGCCGCGAGCGCGCAGCGAAGCCAGAGCGGCCGCGAGATCCAATTCGTCGTCGCCCGCTGTGAGCAGTTCGATGCCGCCGACCCGGTCGGCGTGCGCCAGCAGTTTTGCCCGTCTGTCGGGCGGGGCTGACCTGGGCGAGACGACGATCACCAGGCCCGACCGGCCCGCCTCGGCCTCTCCGAGCATCGGGGTCGCGAGATCCACATCCAAGGTTCGCGAGAGAACCACGAGAGGTACGGCGGTTCGCCGGTACCCCTCGGCCAGGGCCGTCCTGGCCCCCACCACGATGGCATCCGCGAGTGACCGCAACACCCGGAAGACCCGCCGATCGGGCTCTCCGGAGATTCCCCCGGACAACCCAGCCCCGTCGGTCACTGATCCGTCGATGGTCGAAACCATGTTGGCCCGCAGCCACGGAGCGCCTGCCGCAACGGCGTACTCCTCGTTGACGTCCACATCATCAGCGGGAGTCGGGAGGAGTCGGCGCACGGGTGGATCCTCGCATCCCAGGCCGCACTGGCAGTGCAGGACTAGACGCGGCCGCGACTCATGGCAGCGAAAGGTACGACGATAAGCGCAGCGATCACGATCTGAGCAGCGAAAGTGAGCCAGAACCCCCAGTCCAATGCTGAGCCCAACGCGAGGCCTAGCCCCGCGCCCACCAGGCCCACAGCCATCGTCAGGAAGCACCCGAGTGGGGCACTGTTTCGCACCAGCAGCCGCGCGAGCCCACCGACGACGATGGCGGTGAACAGGCCGGACCACAAACCGTTGATATCCATGGAAGTCAGCCTTTCACAGGCATGGCAAGGGTCGCGAGGGCTCGGTCGCACACCAAGTCGACCAGTAGCGCGTGCGCGCCGAGAGGTGCTGCGATCAGCCGGACTCCCGCGGCGGCTGCCTCGGTCGCGACGGCATCGTGCAGCCGGCCGGGGGCCAGGAACAGGCTGCCGACCGCGAGTCGGTTGAGCCCACGAGACCGCAAAGCGTCGATGGCGGCGGCGATGCTCGGTTCGGCTGCGGCGTACCCGACCTCGACGGGGAGCCCTTGACTGG
The DNA here is from genome assembly GCA_031430645.1 of Actinomycetes bacterium. Lineage (GTDB taxonomy): Bacteria > Actinomycetota > Actinomycetes > DATJPE01 > DATJPE01 > JANPBY01. The sequence continues at coordinate 9,595 of JANPBY010000105.1, read as the reverse complement.
CACCCCACTCCGAGGCGAGCTCGCAGACGAGCTCGTCCGCCGCCGGGTCGGTCGAGCCGGCTGCCGCGAGCACCAGGCCGTCCAGCGGTTCGGCCGCGGATCCGACCGGGGATTCGACCATGGCCTCGCGCAGCCGGAAGTCGAGCAGTTCGATCAGCCGGCGGTCTGGAGCGAGGACGTCAGAGATTCGGGCGCCCCCAGCGCCTGCGGGGACGTCGACGCGCGCATGAAACGCCGGCGCCAGCAGCAGCGGGACAACAATCGTTTCGGGGTCCTCGGCGAGGGCCTCGCTGACGACCTGGCCGAGTTCGGGGGAGTGGTGGCCCAGCCATCCCAGCCGTACGTCCCCGAGTCGAGCGGCCACCCCAGCCCGGATCGCCTCCATCACCACGGCATGCCGTGGATCCGGGCTGCCGTGGGCGGCCAGGATGACGGTCATCGTCACTCGCTCAGCGCGGGCCGAGGACGTCGTGCAGCCGTACGACGTCGCCCACGACCACGACGGCCGGGGAGGTGACGCCACGCTCTGCGGCCACGTCCGCGATGTCGCTCAGCGTGGCCACCGTGGTGCGCTGCTCGGGGGTGGTGCCGCGCTCGATGACGGCGACAGGAGTGGTGGAGGCGAGGCCGTGCATCACGAGGGCGGCTGCGGCAAGCCGCAGGCGCCCTACCCCCATGAGCAGCACGAGCGTTCCTTCAACCGAGGCGAGTGAGCCCCAGTCGACGTCTGCGTCGTGCGCGGAAACCACGGTGAAGCCACGAGCGAGCCCCCGGTGGGTGACCGGGATGCCCGCGAAGGCGGGAACAGCAACAGCCGACGACACGCCGGGCACAACTTCGACGGCCACCCCAGCAGCGATACAGGCCAGGGCCTCCTCGCCCCCTCGGCCGAGCACGTAGGGGTCGCCGCCCTTGAGCCGAACGACCCGTAGGCCGCGTCGAGCGCGCTCAACAAGCAGCTCCTCGATCTCGTGCTGGCTCAGTGTGTGAGCATGCGGGGCCTTGCCCGCATCGATGATCTCGACGTCGTCGTCAAGATCATCGAGCAGCGCCTGGGGGGCAAGCCGGTCAACGATCACGACATCGGCTGCGGCTAGCAAGGCCCGTCCGCGGGTTGTGATCAGGCCGGGGTCGCCGGGACCGCCACCCACAAGCGACACGTGGCCGGCGCCGCGCCGGTGGTGTCGCAGGGGGAGCGCTCCGCCGTCTAGGGCAGCACCCACGGCGTTTCGCAGGTGTACGGCCCGTCGAGGATCACCACCGGCCGTGACAGCGATGGTCACCGTGTCACGGCGAAGGACGGCGGGAGTCCAGGCGGGAGAAAGGTCCGCATCATCGGATCGGACGCACCAGGTGCCCTGCCGTTCGGCGTCGGCCGCCACGGCAGAGTCAGTGGCCTGCTCGCCCGTAGCCGTGTGCACGAGCCACGCGCCGGCCAGGTCGCCGGTGACGTACTCCCGCAGGTGCAGGGTGATCCGGGCGTCGTCGCGCAAGTCCTCGCAGACGAAGGGGGCGACAACCTCCACGACGGCGCCGACGTCGGCGAGCCCCGCGGCGCGACGGGCGGCGACCGGTCCTCCACCGACGACGACGACGCGCCGTCCGCGCAGGTCGAGGGACAGCGGATAGACCGGTCGACTCACGGCACTGTCACAGTTCTTGAGACGTGCAGCTTCTTCATGCGTGCAAACCGCATTCAGTCTTGGACAGGCCGGACCATCGTCCGGAGCGAGGGTCCTCACCCGGTGCGACCGGTGAGGTGCACGGTGCGCAGCCGATCGAGGTGTAGCCGATCTGGCGGAGCGGGTTGACCAGGATGCCGTGCTCGGCGACGTAGGCATCGACCTGGGCGTCGGTCCACGCAGCGATCGGGTTGATCTTCACCTTGGCCCGCCGGGCGTCCCACGCGACGACCGGGGTCATCGACCGGCTCGATGACTCGGCGCGGCGGACCCCGCCCGCCCAAGCCGTGTAGGGACGCAGGGCACGTTCGAGCGGCCACACCTTGCGGATGGAGCAGCACATGTCGGCGTCGATCTCATACAGCTTGCCGAAGTCGGCTTCATGCTCGTGGACCAGTAGGGACGGGCCCACCGTCTTCACGTTGACGTCGTACGTCGCCGCGACGGCATCGCGCGTTCCCAGGGTCTCGGCGAAGTGATAACCCGTGTCGAGGAAGAGAACGTCGACTCCGGGTATGGCCCGGCTCGCGACATGCGCCAGGACTCCGTCGGCCATCGACGCCGTAATCGCGAACTGGTCGCCGAAGGTGGACTGAGCCCATCGCAGAATGACCGCGGCCGGGGCACCCTCCAGGTCGTTGCCCGCACGGATGGCCAGATCCTCGAGGTCGCGGAGCTGTTCTGGGCTACGGCTGTCTGCGGGGCTGGTGTTGTCTCGATGGACGCCAGTCATACCTTCACCACCAGTCCGACGAGGGAGACCTGGAACACCCGGGCACAGGGTCGACATTCCCAGGCGGCGTGACCTGCCTCGGACGGGCGCAGGTCCTCGTCCCCGCAGAACGGACAGTAGAAAGGAACGGCTCGTGCCTGGGTCATCGCAGGGCCTCCTCATCGGCGCGGGCCGCCCAGTGCGGGAAGCTCTCATCCGGGTCTCGCTGGTCCCCGTAGGCGCGAGCCACTCGCTCGACGTAGTCGGGCAGCTCGTCCGCGGTGACCTTGTGGCCGCGCAGCTTGCGGCCGAACCCGGCGTCCAATCCGAGCCCGCCACCGAGATGTACTTGGAAGCCCTCGACCTGCTCGCCGTCGGCGGTAGTCACGATCTGGCCCTTGAACCCGAGGTCCGCGACCTGGATCCGGGCGCACGAGTTCGGGCAGCCGTTCACGTTGACCGTAAGGGGCAGATTGAACCGGGGGAGCCGAGCTTCGAGCTCGCCCACGAGGTCCTTGGCGCGGCCCTTGGTCTCGACGATAGCCAGCTTGCAGAACTCCAGCCCGGTGCAGGCCATCGTTCCCCGGCGGAAGGCCGACGGGGCGGCATCCAGACCCAAGTCAGTCAGACCGGCGACCAGTCGGTCGACCTGCTCGGCCGGCACGTCCAGGACGAGGAGCTTCTGCTCGACGGTGAAACGGACCCGGTCGCTCCCGACTGACTCGGCGAGGTCAGCAAGCGCCGACAGGGTTGCACCAGACACCCGGCCCACAATTGGGGCTGCTCCGACGTAGAACCGACCGTCGGTCTGCGGGTGCACACCGATGTGGTCCCGGCGGCCGGTCGGCGGCGGTTGCGGGGCTGGTCCGTCGGTGAGAGCACGCCCGAGGTAGTCCTGCTCAAGGACTTCCCGGAACCGCTCCACGCCCCAATCGGCCACCAGGAACTTCAGCCGAGCGCGGCTGCGTAGCCGGCGGTAGCCGTGGTCACGGAAGATCGAGATCACACCGACCCAGATTTCGGGGATCTCCTCGAGTGAGACCCACACGCCGAGCCGCTTGGCGAGGTGGGGGTTGGTGGAGAGCCCGCCGCCGACCCAGACATCGAAGCCGGGGCCGAACTCAGGGTGGACGACGCCGACGAAGGACAGGTCGTTGACCTCGTGGGCAACGTCTTGATGCGGCGACCCGCTGATGGCCGTCTTGAACTTGCGGGGGAGATTGGAAAAGCGCGGGTCTCCCACGTAGTTCTCGACGATCGCCCGCATGGCCGGCGTGCCGTCGATGATCTCGTCGGCGGCGACGCCAGCGACGGGTGAGCCGAGCACCACTCGGGGAGTGTCGCCGCAGGCCTCGGCAGTGCTGAGCCCGACGTCCTCCAACCGCTTCCAGATCGCGGGCACGTCCTCGACCCGGATCCAGTGCAGCTGGATGTTTTGCCGGTCGGTGATGTCGGCGGTGTCCCGGCCGTACGTCGTGGAGACGTCAGCGATCGCCCGGAGCTGTGCGAGGTCGACCTGGCCGCCGTCGCTGCGGATGCGCAGCATGAAGTACTCGTCGTCGAGCTCATGCGGCTCCAGCACTGCCGTTCGTCCACCGTCGATCCCGGGCTTGCGTTGGGTGTAGAGGCCCCACCAGCGCATCCGGCCACGCAGATCCGAGGGGTCGATCGAGGCGAAGCCCCGGTGGGCGTAGATGTTTTCGATCCGGGCCCGGACGTTCAGCCCGTCATCGTCCTTCTTGAAGCGCTCGTTGGGATTGAGCGGCTCGCGGTAGCCCAGCGCCCATTGGCCTTCGCCCTTGGGGCGACGGGCAGCGCGGGGGGCCGGTGACTCGGGCGACATGCTCGCGAACGTCCTTCAGTGATGCGAGGACGCGCAGATCGAGTGACGGAGAGAGAGCCTCAGGAGGCTGCCTCCGGACGCGAACCGCGCGCCCGGGGGGTGGGTGCAGCGGGTCAGCAGACCGGCAGACAGCTCATGCCGCACACGCGCATCAGGTCGACGTGCAGACGCACGACGAGCCGAGACGAGGTGGCGGACATGTGTTTCAGGGTGCCATTCGAAGTGCGCAAGGTCACGCAACGTCCACCATGCGGACACTCCGTGTCCTCGCCGAACCGAGTCGGACAGCGCTCAGCGGGCGTTCCACGCCTACCCTGGTCGGGTGTCAGATGCCGTCATCGTTGAGCCTCACCCCGGCTTTTGGCGTACGTGTTGGAACCTCATCACCGGCACCACGGCGATCTGCTTCAAGTACCGGGTCACCGGTCTCGCATCTGAGGCTGCCTTCTTCGCCCTGGTGTCGCTGCCTCCGCTCTTCCTGGGGGTCGTCTACGGCATTGGACTCATCGGCAATCGGTTGCCTGATGACACGCTGAACGAGCTGCGAGCCCGGATTCTTGACGCGGCTGGACGGGTGTTGCAGCCCACGGTCGTGCAGGACACGGTCGTGCCGCTCTTGGACAGCATCCTCCGAGGCGTGGGCTTCCCGATCACCGTTGTCGGCTTGGCGATCATGCTCTGGTCGGGGTCACGCTGGCTCAACGTCTACGTCGACACGATCACGATCATGTATGGCCTGGACGGGCACCGACACTTCCTCAAGACCCGGGCGCTGTCCTTCGGGCTCTACCTGGTGGTCCTGCTCGTCGGGGTCGTTCTGCTGCCGCTCCTAGCGGTCGGCCCGGGTCTCCTGGGGAGGTTCTTCCCAAACTGGTCAAACGTGATCGAAACCGCGTACTACCCGGTGGTCGGGGTGATCTCGATCCTTTTCCTGGCGTCGCTCTATCACCTGGCCGTTCCTGTTCGGACACCGTGGCGACGTGATGTTCCCGGCGCGGGCCTCGCTTTGGCGATCTGGCTCCTGGGCAGTTTCGTCCTCAGGTTCTATCTGAGTGCGACGGTCTCGAGCATCTCTGCTTACGGATCGCTGTCTGCGGCGATCGCCGTGCTGTTCTGGTTATATGTCACGGCCCTCGCGGTTCTCATTGGTGCCGGGCTCAATGCGGTGGTCGACCGCACCTGGCCGATCCAGGACACCGAGGATGCCCGCGACGAGATCTTGGTCGAGACTGCTGTCGAGGCTGCCGAGGACGCCGACACGGCACTCGCACTCGTCAGCGCCCGCAAGTCCGGCCGGCGAGGCGCGCCGCCGCCGGACCTGGCCGCTGCGGTCCTCCCCGCGGTTTCACCGGACGCCGGCGAGTACCCCGAGTCCGCAGCGGTGCCCCCGACGGACGTGCCCCCGACGGCCGTGCCTCCCACGCCCGAAAACCCAGTGCGTGAGGACGCGGTCCGCTCGTAGCCTCTCAAGGTGCCCCAACCAGACGTAGTACCTGATCACCTCCCCGAGGAGTTATTGCCTCTGGGTTGGTCGGAGTTCTGGGCTGATCGGTTGGGGGCGCTGGCGGTGCCCGACGACAGTCGGCCCGCTCGGGTGATTCGTGCTGAGCGAGGTGCCTGTGTCGTCGACGACGGTGCCCGTGAACTGATGGTCACCACTGACCACCTGGCTGGCCCCACGACCGGGGACTGGCTGGTCCTGACCGGTGGTGACGTGGCGCTGGCCCTGTTGCCAAAACGTACGGCGGTACGCCGGGCCGAGGCGTCGGGCACGTCCCACGAGCAGGTCTTGGCCGCCAACGTCGACTTGGTCGGGGTCGTGGTCTCTCTCGCGTTGGAACCGGATCTCGGCCGGATCGAGCGAATGATCGCTCTGGCCTGGGTAAGCGGAGCAGTTCCGCTCGTCGTGCTGACGAAGTCCGATCTCGCCTCCGATACCGACCAAGTAGCCGCCGACGTGTCTGCCGCGGCTCCGGGAGTCGACATCGTCGCGGTCTCGTCTGTATCGGGGGCTGGGCTGGACCAGCTACGGGCCTGGCTGCTCCCCGGGCAGACCCTGGTTCTGCTCGGTCAGTCCGGCGTGGGCAAGTCGACGCTCGTCAACGCCCTCGCGGGCTCTGCGATCGTGGCCACCGGGAGTGTCGGCGCGAACGGCAAGGGCCGGCACGTGACCACGTCCCGCGAACTCATCCGTTTGCCGTCGGGAGCGATCCTGCTCGACACGCCCGGCCTGCGTGGCGTAGGTGTCGTCGGGGATGCCGAGGGCATTGGTCAGACTTTCCCCGAGATCGAGGAACTCATCGAGGACTGTCGCTTCGGAGACTGCTCGCACGCCGCTGAGCCCGGGTGCGCCGTGCTCGCCGCTGTCGAGTCCGGCGACCTGCCGGTTCGCCGACTGGAGTCTTGGCGCAAGTTGGTGAAGGAAGCCGAGTGGATGGCCCGACGGGGCGATGCCCGGCTGATGTCCGAGGAGCGCAAGCGCTGGAAGCAGGTCAATCAATCGGTTCGACGGAGCGGGTCGATTCGCCGGTAGTCCGGCCTCGAGGCATCGCTGCTTCGACGTCAGACGAGGTCGAGGGAGTAGGACTCCCCGTCGCGAGTGAATCCCAGTCGCTCGTAGTACGGCGCCACCATGCCAGGCGGGGTGATCACCCGGTTGTAGCCGCGCTCGCGGAAGAGTCCGCTGCGCTGATAGACGAACTCGCCGGGGGAGAAGTCCCGGAACCGGGGGGTGACGTAGTCCAGCTCGACCTGAGCGACGCCGTCCCCGGCATCTCGAACGACGACCACTCCGGCCGTCTCGTCGCCGCGTTGCACCAGATAGGCCGTACGTCCTTCGGGCGTGGACTCCCACGTGAACTCGGGGAAGAACCTGGTGATGTCCTCGGCGTGACCACGCAGGATGTGATGGAGATAGGCGTCGTCTGCGCCGACTTCCAGTACTTGGTAGGCCTCGGCATCGTGTCGAGCGCCGACTAGGTCGCGAATGAACCAGAGGTTGATGGCGCACAGCGCAAGGTTCATGGCCACCATCGGCCAGATCTCAAGAAGGGCGTTGAAAACGAGGAGGATCACGCAGGCAACGAGGTTGAGAACTCGGAACCGGAGCATCCGGGCCTGCATCAGCGAAAAGATGAGCAGCGCCGATCCGGCCCACCCAAGAGCGTCCAACCAGTCCACGAGCGCAGGTTAGCCGCCTCCGAGACTTGGACGTCTTGCAACCAAGGAGCCGGTGGACACTGACTGGATGGAGTCAGTGGTGCGTGCGGCGACTCCTGCTGATTTGGCTGCCGTAACCGAGGCCTTGGCTCTGGCCTTTCACGATGACCCGACGTGGAGTTGGGCATTCCCGGACGCGGCGCTTCGGCAGGGGCACCACGAGCTGTTGTGGCGACTCATGGTCGGAGCCGCGCTTCGGTACCCCTGGGTGCTGGTGACCGAGGACTGTGGCGCAGCTGCGGTGTGGCTACCTCCGGGTGCAAGCGAACTGTCGCCTGCGGATGGGGCCCGACTTCCGAGGATCGTCCAGAGTCTTGTCGGAGAGCGAGCCGACGAGGTCATGGAACTCTTCGCATTGTTTGAGGAGGCTCGCCCGGCCGAACCGCACTACTACCGGTCGTTGCTGGGCACTCACCCCGCGCGGGCCGGTAAGGGTCTCGGCATGGCGTTGGTGGAAAAGAGCCTTCGGCGTATTGATCTCGAACGGCTTCCTGCCTACCTCGAATCAAGGAACTCGGCCAACAACAGTCGCTACGAGCGCTGTGGTTTTGAAGCGACCGGGACGTTCACCCCGCCGGGCAGCGATGTACCCGTGACCACCATGTGGCGCAACGCCCGTTGACCCGCCGACCAGCCCTGACCGACCGATCCTGGTGGGGCCGCGGCACCTCCCCACGGGGGGGTGGACGAGGGGACCGCGGTCCCACGATGAAACATAGGACCGCATCCATCGTCATCACCGGGGAGTTGGTCACGGGTCAACCGAAAGGAGCAGGGTGAATGACCCACGGTCATCTCGAGTGACGGCCAGCAGCCGCGCGGGCGAAGATCGGTGACACGACAAGGCGGAGGGCCAGCCGGCCGTGCCGTCTGACCCTCCACCCACTCCGGAACTTCCCCGATCTAGTCGTCGAGCGACCACGCCCTTCCGTCCGTGGGAGAGGTCTGGGGGATTCCGAGCGCCCGCAGAATCGTGGGCATGACATCTGGCGTCCTGAACTGGGCTCCGGATGATTCACCCACTGCCAGGCTCGGGGACCAGAAGACCATCGGCACTCGCTGGACCGATTCCTGGGTTCCACCGTGGTCGCCGTAGACGCCATAGCTGGTTTTGTCGTGCAGGAGGCCGACGACGTCAGGGCCGTTCGATGCCGCCATCGAGTCCACGAGTTCCTGTCCGTGCGCCTTCCACCACTTCTCCTCGCTCTTGGTCATGGAGTTCTGTCCGTAGCGGACGAAGTGGTCTCCGTCACGCCAGTACGTGACAGTCACGCCCGGGAGCGTGAGCATCGTTGCGGCCGTCTCCTTCATCTTCGCGACGGAGCGGTCTACGAGCCAGGTCTCGATCTCCGTCGACTGGTAGGAGAACTCCACGTTGTTGGTCGCGTCCAAGGGGAGCAGTGCCGGCGACGGCGTGTTGTAGAGCGGATTTGACGCGTCCACGAAGACGCCTGCGTCCCACACCCCGTTCGGGGCCCAGTACCAGTTGCTGTCCCCGGCGCCGGGGGTCTGCTTGCCGTAGAAGTTCCCGCCGTACGTAGCGCCGTGGTCAGCGGTCAGCACCACCAAGGTCTCGCCTCCGTCACTGGCGTCCTTCGCCGCGACAGCGTTCAACAATTTGCCGAACTGGAGATCGGCGTTTTCGGCTGCGCACCGCACGTGGGTCTGGGCAGCCCCGACCTGGGCGTCGGTGCCGACCGTGCACGACTCGGCGTAGGTGTCCGCGTCGCGCTGGGCGCCCCACATGTGGCCGGCCTTGTCGATGCCGCCCAACGTGACGAACATGCCGGACCAGTTCTCCTGGCCCATCATGGCGATGGCGGCGTCAGCGACCCACGTGTCACCTCCTTCGTGTCCCACGGAGGACGGACCGGTGCCCGGGAAGAACCGGTTGCCGTCCTCGGGGTACACCCAACTCGGCCACGCGGCTTTCGTGCCGTAGTCATTCTTGGCGTCAGAGTTGATGTAGAAGCGGTTGCAGTACTGGGCCTGCAGCGGGTCTCGCTCCAAGCCCGGAGGCGGAGCCAGATAGCTGGGAACGTTCTTCCCCGATGGGTATCGATACCGACCGGCAGGTATCGCGGGGGCAGGGTCGATGGGGATGGCCAGAGTCGTGGTACACGCATCATTCAAGCTGCT
>JANPBY010000104.1:0-17512 GCA_031430645.1 Actinomycetes bacterium | reverse complement strand
TCAGCAAGCAGCGCATCCACCCCAGCGTCGGGGACGTCCTCCTGATCGAGGAGGGCGCACAGCTCGGCATCAAGGTCGGCGTCGGCGAAGGGGTAGTACCCGACAGGGGTGCCGTAGCCGTCGTCGATGGTGGAGGTCAGGACGCAGGCCCAGGATGCCTCCCAATCCAGGTCAGTGAGGTCGCACGTGCTCGCCTCGGGGCACGGGTCCCGAAGGTCTGAGCGCGATGCGAACATGTGACTGATTCTAGAGCATGGCACCGACAGAACGCAAGGGGTTTGTGGAACAAATCTTCAATCACCCCAACGATTTCGCTCACAGCCGAATGATTCGAACGCGCAAGGGTCGGAACCAGCAAACCACTGTCGTCCCACGCACAGGGGCGCTAGATTCCGCCCATGCCCTTGGACTACCTCGACCATCTTGCCCGCGAGTCACGGCGCTTCGGCGACGTACTCAAAACCACCGACACTGCTGCCCGCGTGCCGACCTGCCCGGAGTGGGATGCCGACGATCTGCTCTGGCATCTCGCCGAGGTGCAGTGGTTCTGGGGCACGATCGCCCGCGACCGACTCGCCACTCCTGACGGCGTGGATGATCGCCGGCCCGAGCGGCCGAGCGACCGGGCGGAGTTGCTCGCTTGGTACGAAGAGGTCAGCGCCGACCTTGGCCAGCTGCTCGCGGAAACTCCGCCAGAGACCGCGGTGTGGACCTGGGCCGATGATCACTCGATCGGATTCATCCGGCGGCGGCAAGCCCACGAGGCGCTGATCCATCGCCTCGATGCCGAGCTGACGGCGGGCAGCCGTACGCCGATGGACACGGCTCTCAGCGCCGACGGCGTCGACGAGATCCTGCGCGTGATGTATGGCGGCGCACCGTCGTGGGGCACGTTCACCCCCGAGCCCGCTCAGACGATCCGGGTCGCAACCGCCGACACCGGGCACACCTGGGTGCTGACCCTCGGCGGCTTCGTGGGCACCGACCCCGACAACGGCAAGGAGCTCGACGTCCCGGACCTGCGGGTCGCGGCCACCGACGAAGGCGCGGCAGTCGCGGCGGAGATCCGGGGGAGTGCTGAGGACCTCAACTGCTGGCTCTGGCGCCGCCCGACCATCGGAACCCTCGAACGCACGGGTCGCGAACCCGTCCTGGCAGCCTTCGACGCCACCATCGCTGAAGGCGTCAACTGACCCACCCCCCGCTGACTGTGACGTTTTGTACGCGGCACGCCGCGTGTCGCGTACGCAACGTCACACTCAGCGGGGGGGTTAGAAGTGGTGGGGGTACGGCGACCAGTCGGGGTCGCGCTTCTCCAAGAAGGCGTCCCGCCCCTCGACGGCCTCATCGGTCATGTAGGCCAGGCGGGTCGCCTCACCGGCAAACACCTGCTGGCCCACCAACCCGTCGTCCAGCAAGTTGAACGCGAACTTCAGCATCCGTTGCGCTTGCGGTGATTTCGCAGTGATCCGGGCGGCCCACTCCAAAGCAACGGTCTCCAGCGAGGCGTGAGGCACGACCGCATTGACCATGCCCATCCGGTGCGCATCCTCGGCGGAGTACTCCAAGCCCAGGAAGAAGATCTCGCGGGCGAACTTCTGCCCCACCTGACGGGCCAGGTAGGCGGAGCCGTACCCGCCGTCGAAGGACCCAACATCGGCGTCGGTCTGCTTGAACCGCGCATGCTCAGCGGACGCGATCGTCAGGTCACACACGACGTGCAGTGAATGCCCACCACCAGCGGCCCACCCAGGCACGACGCAGACAACCACCTTCGGCATGAAGCGGATCAGCCGCTGCACCTCGAGGATGTGCAACCGGCCGGCCAGCGCCGGGTCGACCGAGTCGGCGGTCTCACCAGAGGCGTACTGGTAGCCGGTCCGCCCGCGGATCCGCTGGTCGCCACCCGAGCAGAACGCCCACCCGCCGTCCTTGGCCGACGGGCCGTTGCCGGTGAGCAGCACCACTCCGACGGACGAAGTCATCCGCGCGTGATCGAGTGCTCGATAGAGCTCATCGACGGTGTGTGGCCGAAACGCGTTGCGCACCTCGGGGCGGTTGAACGCGATCCGCACCGTGGGCTGGTCGACCCCGTCCACGGCGTGCCGGTGGTAGGTGATGTCGGTGAGGTCCTCGAACCCGTGGACCTCCCGCCACAACGTGGGGTCGAAGGTCTCGGAGACGGCACTCGCGTGATCAGCAGGCACGTCGGTGAGGATAGGTGAGGATGGGTGCCGTGGCCTCGGTGTATGCAATCCCCGTGCGCTCGGGCTTCCGAGGCATCACCGTCCGCGAGGGCGCGCTGATCCACGGCGAGGCGGGGTGGGGGGAGTTCTCGCCCTTCCTCGAGTACGGCGACCGCGAAGCCCTCGCCTGGTGGCGGGCGGCCCGTGAAGCAGCCGATGTTGGCTTCCCTCCAGCACTCCGCGACCGGATCCCGGTCAACGTCACCGTGCCGGCCGTCGGACCCGAGGAGGCGGCCGCGATCGTGCGTTCCTCCGGCGGCTGTCGTACGGCCAAGGTCAAGGTGGCCGAACCCGGACAGGAACTGGCCGACGACCTCGCCCGGGTCGAAGCCGTCCGCGACGTGCTCGGCCCCGACGGCGCGATCCGGATCGACGCCAACGGTGCCTGGCCGGTCGAGACCGCCATCGACGCGATTCGCGCCCTCGACAAGGCTGCCGGAGGCCTGGAGTACGTCGAGCAGCCCTGCGCGACCGTCGAGGGCCTCGCCGACGTACGCCGCCGGGTCGACGTCCTGATCGCCGCCGATGAGTCCATCCGCCGGGCCGAGGACCCGATGCGCGTCGTCGCCCTCGGCGCCGCAGACATCGCCGTGCTTAAGGTGCAACCGCTCGGCGGGGTGCGGGCGTGTCTACGGATCGCCGAGCAGATCGGCCTGCCCGTCGTCGTGTCCTCCGCACTCGAGACGTCGGTAGGGATCGCGATGGGCGTGGCCCTGGCGGCCGCGCTCCCCGAACTGCCGTACGCCTGCGGTCTGGCCACCGTCACCCTGCTCGATGCCGACGTCGTGGCCGTCCCCTTCCTGCCGGTGGACGGGTTCCTCGAGGTGCGCACAGCTATCCCGGACCCGGCTCGGCTGGCGGCCGCCCTCGCTGATCAGGCGACGCTGGAGCGCTGGTCCGGCAGGATCGCTGCCATGGAGGCCCTCGCATGAACCCGTCGACCGCTCTCGCACGGGTCCTCGTCGACGAACTGGTCCGGGGGGGCGTCCGTGAAGCGGTGCTGTCCCCGGGCTCGCGGTCTGCACCCTTGGCCTTCGCCCTGCACGCGGCCGACGCGGCGGGATCGCTACGCCTGCACGTGCGGATCGATGAGCGCTCGGCAGGTTTCCTCGCCCTCGGCCTGGCCAAGGCCTCCGGCCTCCCCGTCCCAGTTGTGACCACGAGCGGCACCGCCGCCGCCAACCTCCACCCCGCGGTCCTCGAGGCATCGGAATCCGGCATCGCCCTCGTCGTGCTGACCGCTGACCGTCCACCGGAGATGCGCGCCACCGGGGCCAACCAGGCTGTCGACCAGGTCGGGCTCTACGGCCGGTCGGTGCGCGCCTTCCACGAAGTGGGCGCCCCCGACGAGCGCCCCGGCCTCAACACCTACGTCCGTGGCCTCACAGCAAGAACCCTGGCGGCAGCACGGGGAACGCTCACCCACGACCCCGGACCGGTCCACCTCAACCTAGCCTTCCGCGAGCCCCTCACCCCTGACCCAGCCCAGTCCGCGCCCGAGTGGTCCGAGTCCCTGGATGGGCGCCCCGGCGGCGCACCCTGGACGGTCGTCGCGCCCTCAACCCCGCCGCCCGTGGTAGCCGACGGCTGGCCGGACCGCACATTGGTCGTCGTCGGTGACGCGCCGCCGGACTGGGGCCGGCAGGCCGTACGCCTCGCGGAAGCGCGCGGCTGGCCGGTGCTGTCCGAACCCAGTGGCAACGCGCGAACCGGCCCGCACGCCCTGACCCTGGGCCACCTGCTGCTCGACCGCTCCGAGCACCCGGACCTCTATCCCGACTGCGTGCTCGTCATCGGGCGACCGACCCTCGACCGCCGCGTCGCCGCACTGCTCGCCGATCCCGGCGTCGACGTCGTCATCGCCGCTCCCACACCCCGATGGGCCGACACCGCGCGATCAGCGACCCGCGTCGTCGCCGCCGTTCCCGACGCAGGCGACCACCGACCGGTCGACCGAGGCTGGCTCGAGCAGTGGCGTACGGCTGACGCCGCCGCCGTTGCCGCTGCCGGAGTCGCCGGAACTGTGACAGGTCCAGGAGTGGCAGCAGCCCTGCACGCAGGACTGCCTCCCGGATCGCTCCTCGTCGTCGGGTCGTCGATGCCCGCCCGCGACCTCCGGCACGCCGCCCCTCGAGAAGGCGTCACCGTGCTGGCCAACCGCGGCGCAGCCGGCATCGACGGGACGGTGTCGACGGCGATCGGCGCGGCGCTGGCGTGGCAGGCCACCGGCGGCGGACCGGCCGCAGCACTGATCGGGGACCTGACGTTCCTGCACGACTCGAACGGTCTCTTGCTCGGCCTGGACGAGGACCGTCCCCAACTGGCGATCGTGGTGGTCAACAACGACGGAGGCGGGATCTTCGGCCTCCTCGAGCAAGGCCAACCCGAGCACGCCGGAGCCTTCGAGCGGGTCTTCGGCACTCCGACGGGCGCGGACCTAGCCGCCCTGTGTGGCGCGTCGCAGACGCCGCACTCCCGGGTCTCGACTCTCGAAGACCTCGTCGCCGCGGTCAGCGACCCACGCGAGTCCCTGCAGGTCGTCGAGGTTCGGGTGCCGCGGCCGGCGTAGTCCAGCGGCGCATTGCCGTTGTGCCCCTAGCCCCGGCCCGGGCTAGCCTTGGACGTCGAGACCGCAGCCGCCCAGAAGGAGTTTCGTGGCCACGTTCACCCGGTGGTGCTATCAGCACCGCAAGCTGGTCGTCCTCATCTGGATCGGGATGTTCCTCGGTCTCGGCGTGGCTGGGCAGGTGAAGGGATCGCAGTACTCCGCGAACTTCGACCTCCCCGGCACGGACTCCATCCGCGCGCTGGAGATCCTTCAGGAGCGCGCGCCGGCAGCATCGGGCGATACGGCTGACGTCGTCTTCGCGGCCAAGGTCGGCACCCTCAACGACCCGGAGATCAAGTCCCAGATCGAGGCGACCCTCGCCGCTCTCGAAGCGGATCCGCTCGTCACGTCCGTCACGGACCCCTACGCCGGCCCGCAGCCCGCGATCTCACCGGACGGCGTCATCGGGTTCTCCACCCTCACTTTCGACGGCTTGGTCCAGGAGCTGCCGCTCGAGGAGGTCAAGGCTGTAGTCGACCTGGGGAAGTCCTTCGACAGCCCCACCCTCCAGGTGGAGATGGGCGGCACCGCGGTCCAGTTCGTCACCCAGCCCCCGCCGCCAGCCTCAGAACTCATCGGGATCGGCTTCGCCGCCGTCGTCTTGTTCTTCACCTTCGGCTCGCTCGTCGCGATGTCCATGCCGCTGGTCGTTGCGCTGCTGTCGATCGGCACCGGGCTGTCGGTCGTCGCGCTGATCACCAATGTCATGGACGTGCCCGACTGGGCCCCGATCCTCGCGACCCTGATCGGCCTCGGCGTGGGCATCGACTATGCGCTCTTCGTCGTCACCCGGTTCAGGAGTGGGCTGCACTCAGGGTTATCCGTCGAGGAGGCGGTCGTCGAGGCCGGTGACACCTCCGGTCGGGCCGTGGTCTTCGCGGGGATGATCGTCGTGGTCTCCTTCCTCGGCATGTTCCTGCTCGGCGTGAGCTTCCTCTATGGCGTCGCGGTCACCTCAGCAATTGTGGTCACCTTCACGATGTTCGCGGCCATCACTCTGCTCCCGGCTGCCCTCGGCATGATCGGCCCTCGCATCGACCGGTTCCGGCTCGGACGCTCGATCAGCTCCACCGACCACGCCGGCGAAAAGGGCTGGGCCCGCTGGTCGCAGATGATCCAGCGCCGTCCCGTGGCCGGGGCTCTCGTGGGCCTGGGCATCATCCTGGCCTTGTGCGCTCCCGCGCTCGACCTCAGGCTTGGTTCCAGTGACACCGGCAATGATCCCGAGGGCCGGACGACGCGTGAGGCGTACGACCTGTTGGCCGAAGGCTTCGGACCCGGCTTCAACGGACCGTTCCTGCTCGTGGCGGACCTGCCGCCTGGCACAGACCCCGCCGTACTCGATCCGCTGGTCGCCGCGCTCGAGGCCGACCCTGGTGTCGCCAGCGTCACCCCGGTCACGGTTCTGCCGTCCGGCGACACCGCGCTGATCACCGTCTACGCGACGTCGTCCCCGCAAGACGAGGCGACCACTGATCTGCTCGACCGGATGCGCGAAGACATCGTTCCAGCCGCACTGACGGGCACCGCCGCGGCCGTCTATGTCGGTGGGTCGACGGCGATCTTCGCCGACTTCGGTCAGGTCCTCACCTCGAAGCTTCCGCTCTTCTTCGGGGTCGTCGTGCTCATCTCGTGCCTGCTGCTCATGATGGTGTTCCGGTCGATCGTGGTGCCGATCAAGGCTGCGGTTATGAACCTGCTGTCCATCGGGGCCGCCTTCGGCATCATCGTCGCGGTCTTCCAATGGGGCTGGGGTGCAGACCTGCTCGGCATTCAACCCGGACCGATCGAGTCGTTCCTGCCCGTCATGCTCTTCGCAATCCTCTTCGGCTTGTCCATGGACTACGAGGTGTTCCTCGTCTCCCGGATCCACGAGGAATGGATCAAGACGCGCGACAACAGCCTTGCTGTGACACAAGGTCTGGCCACCACCGGACGGGTGATTACGGCTGCGGCGCTCATCATGTTCGTCGTCTTCGGATCGTTCGTCCTGGGTGGAGAGCGAGTGATCCAGCTGTTCGGCATCGGGCTAGCTGCAGCGGTCCTGGTCGACGCCACCGTGATCCGCTCGCTGCTCGTGCCGTCGCTCATGCAGCTGTTCGGCAAGGCGAACTGGTGGTTCCCGGACTGGCTGGACCGGATCCTGCCCAACCTCTCGATTGAGGGTGGGCAGCACATGCCAGAGGCTGAGCCGGAGCCCGGGCCGGACTCAGACCGGGAGCCGGTCACCGTCTGACCTTGTTGGAGGGAACGCTAGGTGGCGGCGCGACGTCAGAAGGCCACACGGTCCAACCGCAGGAGGCACCCCATGCCCAGTTGGCAGGTAAAACTCGTTCCCGCACTCTCGGTGCTCGGGCTCGGGGCCGTACTCCTCGTTGGCTGCTCGGGAGACTCGGGCAGTTCCGACAACAAGGGCGGGGGACCTCTCCCGAACCAGCGTGCCGGCGAGACCTATCCCGGTGCCCGCGCTGAGGTTGCCGGTCAGGTGCTGCTCACCGGAAACGGGTGCCTCTACGTCGTCGTTGACGGCGTACGTCGCTTCGCGGTCTGGCCTCCTGGCGCCGTCCAGGACAAGGACGACGCCACGGCTGTACGCCTGGTCGATGGCCCTCAGATCCGTCCGGGCGACTCGGTGAATGGGTCAGCTGCGCTGATGCCCGCTGGCGACCTGGCTGGAATGCCGGATGGTTATTGGGGCCAGCAGGTCACGTTCTGTGCCCCAGAGGATGCTGAGGTTCTGGTGCTCGACACGGTGACCCTCACCCCGTGACGACGGCGGGACCGCCCGCGTTAGCGCGCGAACGGGGCAGTCCCTTCGGTTTCTGCACCCGCCGCCTTCGGCGTGCTCCCTACGAAACCTGCGGGACCGCCCGCGTTAGCGCGCGAACGGGGCAGTCCCTTCGGTTTCTACACCCGCCGCCTTCGGCGAGCTCCCTACGAAACCTGCGGGACCGCCTCGTCCGCGCCCCGGTCGCTCAGCCGGCCAACAGGTTTTCGACCATGGCAAGGAAGCGCTCGGGGTGCCGGAGGATGTCGTCGGCGGTCACGTAGAGGACTGTCCAGCCTTCGGCGGTGAGCAGGTTGCGTCGCCTCAGGTCGGCTCGTCGTCGCGCTTCGCTTAGATGGATGCGCCCGTCGTACTCGATGATCAGCCGCGCCTTCCGGTAGACGAGGTCGCCGCGGGCGAGCCACTCTCCGTCGGCGTCGTGGACGTCGGTGTTCACCTCCGGCCACTCGAGTCCGGCAAGGACCAGGATGAGGCGGGCGCGACTCTCCATGGCCGATTCTGCTCGGCCATCGAGCAGGCGGAGGGCTCGCCGAGCGTTGACGACTCCGCGCCTGCCGGCACCCCATTCCAGAACGGTTTCGAGGTCATCCTTCGTGGCGAGCTTTCGGTTCAGCGCTGCGTCGCCGAGGGCGACGAGATCCTCGAGGCTCTGCTCGGCTGACCGATCGAGGAAGGTGCGGGCGGCCGTCGTCACTGGTCCGAGTCTGCTCGTCGTGATCTGCCAGGCCGGAAGTAGTTCGACATGGTTGATGAGCCCGCGACGGTCAGCGGTCGAGCAACCTAGGGGCGTCGTCACGTGTGGTTTCACTGGTTCCGGCTCGACAATCCCGAGAGGAAGGCCCTTCACCACTGTCGCGGAGGCGTGGCTCAGCACCCCATGGGGGATGGCGAGCCTCGCAGCCCGACACCTCACCTCGTGGGTGAGGGGGACAGGGGTAGCGACGTAGGCATCCTTGAGCAGCCGTCGAAATCGGCGCCCTTCAAGCATCCGAGGGGTGATTCCGTACGTCGCCGCAGTGGCGCGAGTGAATGGGTGCTCAAGCAGGGCAGGGGGGATGGACTGCATGAGTGAAGGCTGCGCGTCCCGGCCCCTTCTGCGGCAGGGGCAGTGGTGGATCTGTGGACGGCAGCGTCCTGTGGAGCGACGGGCCCGGCCGATCCAAGTTGATCAAGGAGAAGGCCACGCTTTTCGTGACGCAAACGGTGGCCTTTTCCTTGATCAACTGGGAGGCGGGCGATTCTGCCTTTCCAGGGAGTGGGCGCGTGCGGAGCGCGAACGGGGCAGTCCCTTCGGTTTCTACACCCGCAGCCTTCGGCGAGCTCCCTAGGAAACCTGCGGGACCGCCCGCGTTAGCGCGCGGACGTGGCACCTTCGTCTTTGCTGTGGGTTGCCCCGGGGTTGGGGTGTGGGTTGCCCTGGGGGTCAGGCGTTGAGGGCGTCGCGCATGGCGACGAACTTCGCTTGCGCCTCGGCGAGCTCGGCCTCGGGGTCGGAGCCGGCGACGATCCCGCACCCGGCGAACAGTCGGACCCGGCGGCCAGATACTTCGGCGCAGCGCAGGGCGATCCCGAACTCGCCGTCCCCGTCAGCGCCGATCCACCCGACCGGTCCGGCATAGCGCCCGCGGTCCATGCCCTCGAGCTCGCGGATCGTGTCCATCGCGACATCCGTCGGAGTCCCGCACACCGCCGCCGATGGATGCAGGGCGGCGACCAGGTCCAAGGCTGTGGATTCGTCGCGGACTACGCCGGCGACGTCGGTGGCCAGGTGCATCACGTTGGGCAGGTGCAACACGAACGGCGTCTCCGGCACGTTCATCGACGAGCAGTGCGGGGCGAGCGCCTCCGCCACGGAACGGACGGCGTACTCGTGCTCCTCGAGATCCTTGCTCGACCGGGCGAGCGAAGCTGCGAGCGCCAGATCACGGCTGTCGTCGCCGCTACGCCGGATCGTCCCAGCCAGAACGCGCGAGGTCACGAGACCCTTTTCTAGACGTACGAGCATCTCCGGGGTTGCGCCGATGAGTCCGTCGACGCCGAACGTCCAGCACCCGTCGTAGTCCGCAGCCAGCCGAGCCAGCGCCCAGCGCGGGTCGACCGGCTCCGAAGCCTCGGCGACGAGGTCGCGCGCGAGCACGACCTTCTCGAGGCCGCCCTCGGCAATTCGGCGTACGGCTTCGGCCACCGCACCGCCCCATTCACCGCTGGTGCGCGCCCCGTCAGCGAAGGCGATGTCACGCGGTCGCCGTGGTTGATCGGTCTCGGTCAGATCGGCTGCGCCGGGCAAGGCGCCGTCTCCGACGGTCGTCACGAACCACCGGCCGCCCCGGTGCCCGACGAGCACCCGCGGAACCACCATCACCGAACAGGTGGGGCCATCCGGGTCGAAGGCGAACGAACCAAACGCGACGAGTCCGCTCCCGGGGAGGTCGACGTCGTCGCGGACCACGGCATGGGTCACCACCTCGTCCCACCACGAGGACACCTCGTCGAACCGATCACGCCCCCGCGTCTCCAGTCGGAGGGCGCTACCCCAACCGACGAGTCCCTCGCCGTGCCGTAGCCAGGCCACGGCATCGTCGACCGGGAGGAGCGACAGCAGCGGCCCGGGGTCGGCCACCTCGGCGCTGCGCACGACGAGGTGCGCGGACGGCCTGAGATGAAGGAGTGCCGTGCTCACAGTTGATCAGCGTACGGGCCTCAGCGATTCCGCACCCGTCGGCCGACAGACCGGAGTACCGTCGAAGTCGACTCCGCCGACTCTCGGCGGCTGGCCGTGGGAGCCGCAGTGCTGCGTTCAATGACCCCGTTCCTCGCAATCGCCGTCATCGCCCTTGCCCTGTTCGCGCTGTACTTCGTGATCAAGTCGAAGGCGAGCACGGGCGTCAAGATCCTGTGGATCGCCCTCATCCTGGTGTTGCCTTTCGTCGGTGCCGTGGCGTACTTCCTCGTCAACGGAACCGGTGCCCCGCCGAATGACAAGACTGGCCACGACAACCGGCCGATCAACCGCGAAGGCTTTCAGCGCTAGTTCTGCCCCTACCAGGCACTCGCCACCGGGCCGTGGCACGCACGAGGTGGCAGGCTGACCCTCGATGACTCGCGCCCAGCTCGACAAGGAACCGCACGACGTCGCTGCCATGTTCGACGACGTGGCTGAGCGCTATGACGTGACCAACGACGTCCTCTCCCTCGGTCAAGCCCGACGTTGGCGGCGCGCGGTGGTGGCTGCGGTCGCTGCCCAGCCCGGGCAGCGGGTGTTGGATCTTGCGGCCGGGACGGGCACGAGCAGTGACCCATTTCGCGCCGCCGGAGCAGACGTGGTCCCCTGCGACTTCTCCCTGGGGATGCTCGGGGTTGGCAAACGTCGTCAGCCTGACCTCCCCTTCACCGCGGGGGACGCGCTGCGGCTGCCGTTCGCCGATGCCAGCTTCGACGCTGTGACGATCTCGTTCGGGCTGCGCAACGTCTCCGACCCCTCGGCGGCCTTGGTCGAGATGCTTCGGGTCACCAAGCCGGGCGGCCGCCTTGTCGTCTGCGAGTTCAGTCACCCGACGTGGGCGCCGTTCCGCACGGTCTATGTGGAGTACCTCATGCGCGCTCTCCCACCGACGGCGCGTGCCGTGAGTTCCAACCCTGACGCCTACGTCTACCTCGCAGAGTCCATCCGGGCCTGGCCCGACCAAGCCGCGTTGGCCGCGGTGATCGGCGAGGCGGGTTGGGGCCGTACGGCCTGGCGGGACCTCAGTGGTGGCATCGTGGCCCTGCACCGCGCCATTCGGCCGTAGCAGGGCTCTCGCGGGGTCGAGCCTGTCCCGTGCGGTGTTCGGCACATAGGCCTAGGATGATGACGGACTTCGTGAAAGTTTTCACGAGCTCCCCTCCGCCCGCCGTACGCAAAGGTTCGTGACGTGTCCACAGCAGCCCTCGAGCGCGACGCAGACGTGATTGTTGTCGGTGCCGGGCCGGCCGGAGCGACCACGGCCTATCACCTGGCCCAGTCCGGACTGGACGTCCTTCTGTTGGAGAAGACCGCCTTCCCGCGCGAGAAAGTGTGCGGCGACGGCCTGACCCCGCGAGCAGTCAAGCAACTGATCTCCTTGGGCATCGACACGAGCCCGGAGGCCGGATGGCTGCACAACCAAGGCTTGCGGATCGTCGGTGGCAAGCACCGGCTCGAGCTTCGCTGGCCTGACCTCTCGTCCTTCCCCGACTACGGCCTGGTCCGCCCCCGGATGGACTTCGACGAGATCGTCGCGCGGCAGGCCGTGAAGGCCGGCGCGCGCCTCCACGAACGCACCAATGTCGGTGGTCCCGTGCTCGACCCACGCACCGGACGCATCCTTGGGGTCACCGCGCGCCAGGTCGAGGACGATGGCACCAAGGGACCGGAGACGACCTACCGCGCACCGCTGGTGATTGCTGCTGATGGGAACTCCACCCGACTCTCGCTGGCGATGGGCCTGCGCAAGCGTGACGACCGACCGATGGGGGTCGCGGTCCGCACCTACTACACCAGCCCGCGCCACGACGATGACTGGCTGGAGTCCTGGCTGGAGCTGTGGGACGGCACGGGCTCGGACCGAAAGTTGCTTCCCGGTTATGGCTGGATCTTCGGAGTCGGTGACGGCACCGTCAATGTCGGCCTCGGCATCCTCAACACGAGCACCGCCTTCGGGCACGTCGACTACAAGGACCTCCTCAAGACCTGGCTGGACCAGACGCCCGAGGAGTGGGGCTTCCGCGACGAGAACATGACTCAACCGATCCGTGGCGCGGCCCTTCCGATGGGTTTCAACCGCACCCCGCACTACACCCGCGGCATGCTGCTGGTCGGTGACGCCGGCGGCATGGTCAACCCATTCAACGGTGAAGGCATCGCTTACGCCATGGAGTCCGGCGCCTTGGCGGCCGAGGTCGTCACCCAGGCGCTGGCTCGCCCCAGCGGCCCGGCTCGTGAACTGGCCCTCGCCGGCTATCCCAGTGCCCTGAAGGACGCCTACGGCGGCTATTACACCTTGGGGCGGGTCTTCGTGAAGGCGATCGGCCACCCCGAAGTCATGAAGCTGGCCACGCGGTACGGCCTTCCGCGTACGACGCTCATGCGGTTCACGCTGAAGCTCCTGGCCAACCTCACCGACCCGCGCGGAGGCGACGCGATGGACCGGGTCATCAACGGTCTGACCCGGCTCGCACCTGCGGCCTGATCCGGTCCTAGGATGAGCCCGCTCAGATCTGTGACGATCATCGAAACATCGACCCGAGAGGAGGGGCCGTGAACGTCGCTGCGCCCATCCTGTGGTTAGGCGGAATCGCCTTCGCCTTCGCCGCATTCTCCCTCGTCGCCGGCAGCCTGAGCGGTCCTCGTCGTTACAACCGTGCCCGCTTCGACTCCTACGAGTGCGGCATCGAGCCGACGCCCCAGCCTGTCGGTGGTGGACGTTTCCCGGTGAAGTACTACCTGACCGCGATGTTGTTCATCATCTTCGACATCGAGATCGTGTTCCTCTACCCATGGGCAGTCGCCTTCGACCAGCTCGGAGTCTTCGGGCTGGTCGAGATGTTCCTCTTCATCCTCACCCTGGGCATCGCCTATGCCTATGTGTGGCGGCGTGGCGGTCTCGAGTGGGACTAGCCGACGCTATGGACGAGTTCATGGAATCCCTCCTCGGAAGCGGAGAACACTGATGGGTCTGGAGGAGAAGCTCCCGAGTGGGGTGCTGCTCACCACTGTCGAGGGGCTTGCGGGCTATGCCCGAAAGAACTCGTTGTGGCCGGCCACCTTCGGCCTCGCCTGCTGCGCCATCGAGATGATGGCGACCGGTGCCGGGCGCTATGACCTGGCCAGGTTCGGCATGGAGGTCTTCCGGGCCTCGCCGCGCCAGGCAGACCTGATGATCGTCGCCGGCCGGGTCAGCCAGAAGATGGCGCCCGTGCTCCGCCAGATCTATGACCAGATGGCCGCGCCGAAGTGGGTCCTCGCGATGGGGGCCTGTGCCTCCTCCGGTGGCATGTTCAACAACTACGCCGTGGTCCAGGGCGTCGACCACGTCGTACCCGTCGACATGTATCTCCCGGGCTGCCCCCCACGTCCGGAGATGTTGTTGGACGCGATCCTCAAGATCCACGACCAGATCCAGCACGAGAAGCTTGGCTCCCAGCGCCGTGCCCAGGTCGCCGAGCTCGAGCTCGCCGCGCTCGCCGCCCCGCCGACCTCAGCGATGAAGGGTCTGCTGCGGTGACGGAGTTGCCTGCAGCCGAGTCTTTGGTTCCCGTGCCTGTCGGCGCTCCGGCGGCTGAGGTTGTTGCACAGCGGCAGGGCATGTTCGGCGTGCAGGGCACGGGCGACACCTCTGGGTTCGGCGGGCTGACGGTGGATGTGGCGATCCCCAACTCCAGCACGAAGCCGTACGGCGGCTACTTCGACGAGATTGCTGACAGGCTGGTTGCCCTCATGCCGGACTACGACGCTGCCGTCGAGGCCGTGCTCGTGGACCGGGATGAGTTGACGTTCCACGTGCGCCGTGAACACCTGCTCGCGTTCATGCAGACGCTGCGTGACGACGCGGACCTTCGGTTCGAGATGTGCCTGGGTGTGAGTGGGGTCCACTTCCCCGACCAGGAGGGGCGTGAGCTGCACGCGGTCTATCCGCTGCTCTCCTACACCCACAACCGCAGGGTGCGCGTCGAGGTGTCCGTGCCTGACGCCGACCCCCATCTGCCATCAGTCGTCTCGGTCTATCCCGGCAATGACTGGCACGAGCGGGAGACCTACGACTTCTTCGGCCTGATCTTCGACGGGCACCCGGCGCTCACCCGGATCCAGATGCCCGATGACTGGCCTGGGCACCCACAGCGCAAGGACTACCCGCTGGGCGGGATCCCGGTGGAATACAAGGGTGCCGAGATTCCTCCGCCTGATGAGCGGAGGGCCTACGCCTGATGTCCACTCAGAATCTCTCAGACTCAGGAAACGTGACCTACGCCGCTGCTGGTGCTGGTGACGACGAGTACGCCGGCACCCGGGAGACCACCGAGGGCACGATCTACACCGTCACCGGTCAGGACTGGGACAGCGTCGTCCAGGGCGTATCCGCGTCCCACCAGGAACGCATCGTGGTCAACATGGGGCCTCAGCATCCTTCGACCCACGGCGTGCTCCGACTGATCCTCGAGTTGGACGGCGAGACAGTCACCGAGACCCGGGTCGGCATCGGCTACTTGCACACCGGCATCGAAAAGAACCTCGAATACCGCTCCTGGACCCAGGGCGTCACCTTCGTGACGCGCATGGACTACCTCTCTCCGTTCTTCAACGAGACGGCCTACTGCCTGGCGGTCGAAAAGCTGCTGGGTATCACTGAGCAGATCCCCGAACGCGCGACCGTCATCCGCGTGATGATGATGGAGCTCAATCGCATCTCCTCCCACCTGGTGGCCCTGGCGACCGGAGGGATGGAGCTCGGCGCCCTGACGGCGATGATCTTTGGATTCCGCGAGCGTGAGACCGTCCTCGACGTCTTCGAGCTCGTGACCGGACTGCGCATGAACCACGCCTACATCCGGCCTGGTGGCATTGCCCAGGATCTTCCGCCGGGCGCGGTCGACCAGATCGCCGATGCAGTCACCTTGTTGCGCAAGAACTTCAAGGACACCGCGTCGTTGCTGGTGGACAACGGCGTGTGGATGGCCCGTACCGAGCATGTCGGCTACCTCGACCTCAGCGGCTGTATGGCGCTGGGCATCACCGGGCCTGTCCTCCGCGCGACCGGCCTTCCCTGGGACCTGCGCAAGAAGCAGCCCTACTGCGGCTATGAGACCTACGACTTCGACGTCATCACCCAGACCACGTGCGACGCCTACGGCCGATTCCTCATCCGCCTCAACGAGATGGGCGAGTCCCTAAAGATCGTCGAGCAGTGTCTGGACCGACTGCGGCCCGGCCCGGTCATGGTCGAGGACAAGAAGATTGCCTGGCCCTCACAGCTCGCGATCGGCGCCGACGGGATGGGCAACTCCCTCGACCACATCCGACACATCATGGGCGAGTCGATGGAAGCGTTGATCCATCACTTCAAGCTGGTGACCGAAGGGTTCAGCGTCCCGGCCGGTCAGGCCTACGTCCCGGTCGAGTCCCCGCGCGGTGAGCTCGGGGTCCACATGGTGTCCGATGGCGGCACCCGCCCCTACCGCGTCCACTACCGTGACCCTTCTTTCACCAACCTGCAGGCCACGGCCGCGATGTGTGAGGGCGGCCAGATCGCCGACGTCATCGCAGCGGTTGCCTCGATCGATCCCGTCATGGGTGGGGTGGACCGCTGAGATGTCAGATGAGACACCCGCTGAGATGTCGCTGACCGACACCACGCACGAGGAGATGCTCGCGATCGTCGCGCGCTACCCACGGCCCCGCTCGGCCCTGATGCCCCTGCTGCACCTGGTGCAGTCCTCCGAGGGCTACCTCTCCGATGAGAGCATCGAGAGAGTGGCAGGGCTCGCGGGTGTCACTCCTGCGGAGGTCACTGCGGTGGCCTCCTTCTACACGATGTACTCGCGCGAGCCACAGGGTCGTCACCACATCGGGGTCTGCACCAACACGTTGTGCGCTGTCCTCGGAGGCGACGCCCTCTGGTCCGCCCTCAGCGACCACGTGGGGCTGGCCTCTGGCGAGACGACAGCCGACGGATCGCTCACCCTCGAACGCATCGAGTGCCAGGCCGCGTGCACCCATGCTCCTGTGCTCACGGCCAACTGGGAGTTCGTCGACAACGTGACGATCGAGCAAGCCAAGGACATCGCCGACACCTTGCGCGCCGACGGCGAAGTCACATCGACCCGTGGGCCGGTTGTTCGCCCCATGAGCGACGTACGCCGAGTTTTCGCGGGGTTCGATGACGGACTCGCCGGCGAAGGCGGCAGCGCCGACGCGATCATGCGCGCGGGCACCGACAAGGCCCGCGAAACTGACGAAGCCACGGGAGCCTGAGCCATGCCTCTTGCCCCCGTTGTCTCCGCCCACTGGGACGACCCCGACTCATTCACCATGGCCGGTTATCGCCGCCACGGGGGCTACGACACTGTCGCCCCGACCCTTGCCCGGCACCCCGATGAGATCATCCAGGTGATCAAGGACTCCGGTCTGCGCGGCCGCGGCGGTGCAGGATTCCCTACCGGCATGAAGTGGGGGTTCGTCCCGCAGGGTGACGGCAAGCCGCACTACCTCGTGATCAACGCCGACGAGTCCGAGCCAGGGGCGTGCAAGGACGTCCCGATCATGCTCGCCAACCCGCACGCGCTGATCGAGGGGATGATCGCCGCTTCCTTCGCCATCCGGGCCAATCAGGGATTCATCTACATCCGCGGCGAGGTGCCGCACGTGATCCGGCGGGTCGACGCGGCGGTCCGTGAGGCCTACGCAGCAGGGTTCCTCGGCACCAACATCCTGGGCTCCGGGTTCGACTTGGACATCATCGTCCACGCCGGCGCCGGCGCCTACATCTGCGGGGAGGAGACGGCGCTGCTTGACTCCCTGGAGGGTTATCGCGGGCAGCCCCGACTCAAGCCCCCGTTCCCGGCTGTGGCTGGCCTCTACTCCGCCCCAACCGTGGTCAACAACGTGGAGACCATCGCGAGCGTCCCCTCGATTCTGACCCGAGGCGCGGAGTGGTTCCGGTCCATGGGCACCGAGAAGTCGCCTGGCTTCAAGATGTTTGCGGTGTCCGGCCACGTGGTGTCGCCCGGCGTCTTTGAGATGGCGCTTGGTTGCACTCTCCGGGAGCTGCTCGAGCTGGCCGGTGGTGTTCGCGAGGGCCACGAGCTGAAGTTCTGGCTTCCCGGCGGGTCCTCGGTGCCGTGGCTTACCGCCGAGCA
>JANPBY010000103.1:0-3831 GCA_031430645.1 Actinomycetes bacterium | reverse complement strand
CAGCGGTGACGAACGCCCCGCGCTCCGCCATCTCCTTGAAGGTGGTGTTGGAGACGCCGACGACGACCACCTGGTAGTCGCAGAGCAGGTTCTTGTCGATCGCCTGCGCGAACGTGAGCCGGTGCAGAACCGGCCCGAACTTCGCCTCGTCGTCCATCGAGGCGATCTCCCAGTCGGCCTCGCTCGCCTCCTTCCGCAGCCGCCCCGTGTAGTAGCGCGGCGTGGCAGTCATGAAGAGCCGCTTCCGGGCCTTGATCTTCGTCGGGTCGAGGACGGTCGCGAACGCTCCGGCCTCGGGGCCTGCGCAGCGGTGCGCCTCGTCCGCGATGACGAGGTCGAACTGCGGCGTCGCGCCCGCTTGGGCCTCCACGATCCGCTGTGACGATTGGTAGGTGGCGAACACCACGCGGGGTCGCTGGCCGCGCCTGCGGAGGAACGCTGCGATCTCGGCGGGCGCGGTCGTGACCGGCACGCCCAACTCGCTCGTCGAGGCGACGAGCGCGTCCCTGTCCTGCGTCGCGACGGTGTCGTCGGAGCAGACGGCGAGGTAGTCGAAGTCCCCGACCGTGAACCACTCCCGGATCGTCTGCTTCACCAGCGACAGCGATGGCACCAGCACCAGCGTCCGCTTCGACCCAAGCTCGTCGTGGAGGAACCGGGCGGCCAGCGTCTTGCCGGTGCCGCACGCCATCACCAACTGACCACGGTCATGTCCGGCGAGGCCCGCGACCACGTCCTTCACGGCACGCCGCTGATGCGGTCGCGGCCTCTTCGGTTTTGCTCGGGGAGGAGCGAGTCGGCTGATGGAGCGGGGCCACTCGATCTCGATTGTCGTGAGGTCGGAGCGCAGGATCGTGCCGACAGGCTTCTCCTGATGATCGAGCGTCCGCCTCGCGGTCGGGCCGAGGTGATCGGTCGTCGCGATCAGCAGCCGATAGGTGAACGCCTTACGAGACGACTCCGACAGGAACGAATCGAGGTCAGCCTTCTTGATCGCGTAGGCGCGATCGTAGTGCTTCGCCTGGATCGCCCACAGACCGCCGCCACGCTCCTGGGCAACGAGGTCGATGCCCGCGTCAGGTCTTCCCTCGCGACCAGGCCAATCACGCCACAGCCACACCCGCTCCAACCGGGAGCGGTACTCGGGCACATTCTCCAACAGCCACAGACACAACCGCTCAAAATCACGGCCATCGGCAGCAAGGGAGGCGAGGAGGCGCTCTATGACCATGTTCCTATCATCCTCGCCCCGGACGATGGCACCTCTGACTGGCTACTGATCAGTCAGGCGGTGCATGAAGGTCATCAGGAGATGACGTGATCGACGCCACCTGATGAGGACAGCACCGAGCGCGAAAGCACCAACCGTGGCGGCCACGCGCCATGGCCACGCTTCCTGAATCCCGAATCCGACAGTGAGCGAGATGCCGACGAGGATCCCCAGCACCGTGGAAGCGGGAGTTCGGGGCCGGGAAGGCGGGGTCAGCGGCTGCAGTAATAGGGAAGGGCCGCTGCCCGTTAGCTGGCTTCCTTCGGAGGAGCTGTCTGCGATTCGTCGTAGTGGGAAATGAACGGGTCGAGAGTTGGCCAATCGGCGGTGTCGCGGATTGTCGACCGAAGGATCGATGAGGATCCCACGGCGCGAGTGATGTAGTCGTCCCACTCGTACGTCAGCCCGGTGGATTCATACGATTTGAGTTGTTTGGTCGTGATGAGGGCGACATCGAGGAAATCAGCGTGCTGGTCGGCGATGACCGCGAGGCGAACACTGTCGTTTGCGCTCGGCGGATTCGGTGTCTGGTCGTAGTAGTAGGCGTGCAACTCCGGGTATTCGATGAACACGTCCGTGAGTCTCTTCCAATGAAGAATGATCTCGCGGTGCGCCTGGGTTCCCGCTACCTCGTTCCCGACCCGTGATTGGTGTGCAAGCTCGCGTGCCTGGTACGCGAACACGATGACCGAGGCGACCACAGCGATTGTCGCTACGAACTCCATGTTGAACTCCATCCTTGACCTCCCGACATTGGCCGCGCCGACGCGCCGTTTGACAGAGATGCGAAGGCCAGAGCCTACTCCGCCGAATCACCCCGAGGGCGTTCGTGTTCTGCCCGGAGTGCTGGCAGCGGAAGTTCCTGTGCCCGCGAGTGTTGGAAAGACTTCTGGAAAGGTGCTGGACTCGCCGTGGATCTCCGTGAGTCTCTCGGTTCGTGACCAAACCGCCAGCTGATGCGGTTCCACGACTCCCGGCGGCTCACGGCAACCCGTTCGGCAGCCTCGACAAGCTGGGGGTCACTGGTTCGAGCCCAGTAGCGCCCATCACCGGAAAGCCCCGCTCAGGGGGGGCTTTTCTGTTTCTGGAGTAGACACGTCAGCCCCGATGACCGCTCTATGAAGAGCCGATAGAAGGACGGACGTTCCGAGAGCGTCGGTTGCCCCTCGTGCACGGCCTCGCCAGCCCCTTGCGCACGCGTGCCCGTATTCACGCGTGAGGAGCCGAAAGACACTGCGTATGTGAATAGCGTTCCGCCGGGTGTTGCGCACGAACGCATAGGGGTCTCTTCTCCGGGCTTAGGCAGGGCGAACTGCTCGGCCTACGCTGGGCCGACGTCCGCTTCGACCAGGGCATCATCCACGTCGGTCGCTCGCTCGAACGGAGCGGGGAAGCAGCACCCCCCAAGACGGAATCAGCGAAGCGGGACGTGGTGATGATGCCGTCGCTCGCGAAGATGCTGGCCGCGCACAAGCTCGCCTCGCGACACTCCACATCCGACGACCCGGTCTTTGCCTCGGCGACCGGCAGGCCGCTGAATCGGCGCAACCTCTGCGGCTCACCACCCGAAGGCAAGACGGCGGGTCGGGGACTCGGCGCGGCACTCGTGGAGGCTGGCGTCCCGGGTGAGGGCAAGCACAAGGTGCGCTTCCACGACTTGCGTCACACGTTCGCCTCCCTGCTCGTCGCTCAGGGCGCCGACATCGTGTTCGTCTCCAGGCAGATGGGCCACGCAAACCCTTCGATCACGCTGTCGGTCTACGCGCACCTATTCGACGGCGCACGTCACGCAGATCGGACGCGAGATGCGCTGGAGGCCGGGTTCGGTCTTGTACTGGCCCGGTGAAACGGGCATGGCGAGTCGTTCTGCCCGGAGTGCTGGCAGTGAGAGTTCGGTGGTTCCGGGGACGTGGCGAGCGTAGGATCAACTCGACCCCGACCATGGAGGAATGCGTCATGAGCATCGTTGTTCGACATGGCCCGGTATCCCTGACCACGGCAACCTACGACTCAACGATTCGGACGCTTGAAGCGGCTGGTGGTGCCTGCCTCCCGACGGCCTCGACTACCACATCTGCTTCGGGGCGGACGGCAGCTTGCACGTCAGCGAGATCTGGGACTCGAAGGAGCAGTTCGAGGCGTTCGGGGAACGGCTGATGCCGATCCTGGCCGACGCGGGAATCGAGTTCTCCGGCCCCCCAGAGGTCTTCGAGGTTCACAACAGCATTAAACGCTAGGCGTGGGCACCTGACCGCCCGCGTGGCAAGGCCGGATCTCAAAGCGGATTGACAGGCCGAGAGGCCCCCTTGTCGGGGGCCTCTCGGCGAAGATCGAGTCGTGGGTCAGATCGGTCGGACGGGATACGCCTAAGTTGTGGCGTTCGGCTGTCCTTTGGGGGAGGAGACGAGGAGCCAGATCCCGATAACGAGTCCCCACAGGAATACGGCCCAGAAGGGGAAGAACGCGATTGAGGCCAGGGCGAGGAGGCCGACGATGCCGGTGAACGCCCTCATCCAGGTCGGCGCTTCGTGGCCGACGATGGCGAGGGTGAGGAAGGAGAT
>JANPBY010000102.1:0-4072 GCA_031430645.1 Actinomycetes bacterium | reverse complement strand
CACGAGACCTGGTCCTGGGAATCCCGCGCGGGCTCCGGCACCAGCACCCTCGAGGAACCCCCACCCCCCCGCTGAGTGTGACGTTGTGTACGCGACCCGCCGCGTGTCGCGTACGAAACGTCACACTCAGCGGGGGGCGAGGACGTTGAAGGAGCGAAGGCTGGCCACCCCGTCGGCCCACCAGTGGACCTCGGTCACCGAAGCGGGTGAGAGTTCCATGCGGAACAGCGCATGGGCAGGGGCCTCGAGAGCCGCCGTCACAAGGGCTTTGATCGGGGTCACGTGCGTGACGAGGACGACCGTCCGTCCGGCGTACGTCTCCGAGATCCGGTCCCGTCCAGCGAGCACCCGACGATGCACGGCGTCGAAGGACTCACCAAACGGCGGCGCAACTGACGTAGAGCCGAGCCAGCGCTGAAGCTCGGCGGGCCAGCGCCTCCCTACTTCGGCAAAGGAGTAGCCGTCCCAGTCGCCGAAGGCTGTCTCACGCAAGTCGTCGTCGACTTCGACATCTCGGATACCAAGCAGGTCGGCCAGGATCTCAGCGGTCTGCACAGTCCGGCGTAGCGGTGAACTGACGATGGCTGCGATGTCTTGCCGCCGGCCGGTGAGCAGGCTTCCAGCTGCCCGCACCTGGTCGCGGCCGAGGTCAGTCAGCTCCGGATCGGCACCACCGGCTCCGCTGAACAGCTTGTGGCGGGTGTGTTCGGTCTCACCGTGTCGGACCAGGATCGTGGCAGTCGGTGGCCCGAGGTCAGGCGACCAGCCGACGAGTCGGTTGGGACGAGCAGGTCCCTGCGCCCCAGCGACGTCGAACAGCCCTTCCTGGCTCGCGTCGAGAACGGGGAGGTGCTCGATGTCCTTGCCGTCCAGCGCAGCGTTCACCAACCGGTCTGCTGCCTTGTTCTTCTCGCGTGGAATCCACGTGTAGGTGACCTGAGCGCTCGGAAAAGCCGCGAAGGCTCGCTTGGCCAGCTGCTTCATGTCGGGGTGCTTGACCTGCCACCGGCCCGACATCTGCTCGACGACGAGCTTGGAATCCATCCGGACCTCGACTCGCGCGTCGGGGTCAAGCTCACGCACAGCCTCCAGCCCGGCGATCAGTCCGCGATACTCCGCAACGTTGTTGGACGCAATGCCGATCCGTTCCCCGCGTTCGATGAGGACCTCGCCGGTCGAAGGGTCTCGCACCAGGGCGCCGTACGCCGCCTGCCCAGGGTTGCCCCGTGACCCGCCGTCGGCCTCGACGACGAACCGCCGGGTCACAGCCCCGACTCGGCCGTACGCACAAGAATCGCTCCGCAATCCTCATGCCGCAGAACAACCTCCGGGGCGGCAGCGCGTACTTCACCCAACTCGGTGCTGTTGATCTGCATCTGGCACGACCCGCACTGTCCGCGCCGAAGCGCTGCGGCGGCCGGCGTCTGCTTCGCCCGAATCTTCTCGTAGAGAGCAAGCAGCTCCGCGGACACGCTGCCGCCCAACGACGCACGCCCTTCGGACACAAACCCAGCGTCCTTGTCCATCTCATCGATCGCCGTGTCTCGGCGCGCGGTCGCGGCCGCGAGCTGTTCGTCGATGTCGGTGGTCTCCTGGCGAAGTTCGGCCAGCACTCGGTTCGCGTCTTCCTGGCGTTCGAGGATCTCCAGCTCAATGTCCTCCAGGGCGGCTTGCCGCCTGGCGAGCGAACCGATCTCGTGCTGCAGGCTCTCCAGCTCCTTCGCGGACGTGATGGCGCCGGAGTCCAATCGTTCGGAGTCGCGGCTAGACCGTGCCCTGACCTGTTCCACGTCGATCTCGGCCTTGGCGACCTCACGCGCGATGTCGCTCGACTCAGTCTCCGCAATCACGATCCGGTCGCGCAGGGTCCCCCTTTGAGCGTTGAGACGTTCGATCTCAGCATGCTCGGGAAGCGTGCGGCGACGATGTGTGAGCTGGGCGAGCCGGGCGTCCTGCTCGGCGATGTCGAGCAGCCGGAGCTGGTCGGCGGGATCGGCGTTCAGCGGGAGCCCCTTTCGAGGAACGTCCATGGGTCGGTGCACAGCGTGGAGACCCGGGTCTCCACGCTATCCGGCCCCAGTGCCTCGCTCAGCCGCGTCCGCGCATCCGCCAGCCACGGCCACTCCGTCGCGAAGTGCCCGGCGTCGATGAGCGCAGGTTCGCCCGCCTCAAGTGCCTCCGATGCGGGGTGGTGGCGCAGGTCAGCGGTGACATAGACGTCAGCGCCGCAGGCCCGTACGTCCTCGAACAGGTCGTCGCCGGCTCCGCCAGCCACGGCGACCCGACGCACGAGCCGGGACGGGTCCCCGGCGACGCGCAGGCCGCCTGGTCCAACAGGAAGCACTGCGGCCACCCGAGCCGCAAAAACATCCAGTCGTACGGCCTCCGGCAAATCCCCGACGCGACCCACCTCAGCGACGCTGAGCGGCGCCAGCACCCCCAGGAGCCCAACAGCTCGAGCGAGGGCATCGGAAACTCCCGGCGTCGCCTTGTCGGCGTTCGTGTGCACGACGTGAAGCGCGCACCCACTCATGATCAGCCGATGAACCAGTCGTCCCTTGGGAGTCGTGGCCGCGACGCCATGCACCGGCCTCAACATCAAGGGGTGGTGCACGACCAAGAGGTCGGCACCCCAGGCGAGCGCTTCCTCGACGGTCGCCCCGACCGGGTCGACGGCGAACAGAACCCTCTGCACCTCGGCCTCGGGGTCGCCGCACACCAGCCCCACTGCATCCCAAGGCTCAGCTGTCGCCGGGTCGTACAAGGCGTCAAGGGCAGCGACGACCTCGGTCAACTGTGGAGAGTGCACGTGGCGGAGGCTACCGAAGCGAGGAGTCTCTCGGACTAGTCAACTGAGGTCTTGTGCTGGTGGCAGGCCTCGCATGATCCTCGAAGCGACTGGCCACTTGGCCCGCGAAAGGGGAACGTCGTGACCACAGCCAAGGCACCAAGGATCTCCGTCGGCCTCATGCTCGCCGCCGGGTTCACTCTGCTCGCAGTGACTCTCTTGGTTTCGCTCGGGACCGGCTCGCTCGCCACCGCTGCGGCCGGCGACCCACTCGTTCTCGGCAGCGCGAACTCCTCCACCCTCACCACCTACCTCAACTGGAAGAGTGACGCTCCTGCGGCACCCAACAGCTCGCTCGTGGTCCGCGGGAGCGACAACGGGGCGATCTTCTCCACCGCGGACTACTTGTTGGAGGCCGACCCGGCAGGCGGCACCGGAGTTGCGGGATACGGCTTTGATACTGGTGGCCTCTTCTCCGGCGTTGACTCAGGCGCGATCGCCAAGGGCTGGTACGTCGGCCTGGACGCAGTCGCCACCGAGAGCGACGGGGTCGCGGTCCAGGCTTCCGGCAACCAGGCAATCGCGGCTCGCGGCCAAGCCGTCGGCGTTCACGCGTCCGGTGAGACCGCGATCCAAGCCGAAGGCGCTGTGTCGTTCAGTACCGCCGGACTCGCGAAGATCCCCAAGGGCTCCACGAAGGTGACCCTGGCGGCCAACACCGACGTCACCAAGTCGAGCAAGGTCCTGGCCACGGTCCAGTCACGCGGAGGGCGACTGCTGCGGGTGTCGCGCGACAGCGAAGCCGACACGATCACGATCTACCTGACGGCACCAGCCACCCAGAGGGTCGCGGTCGCGTACTTCGTTCTGCAATAGCCGGGGGTGGGCGCAAAGGGACTCGAACCCCTGACCCCCTGCTTGTAAGGCCCCTTTGTCGGGAGCGCTG
The DNA here is from genome assembly GCA_031430645.1 of Actinomycetes bacterium. Lineage (GTDB taxonomy): Bacteria > Actinomycetota > Actinomycetes > DATJPE01 > DATJPE01 > JANPBY01. The sequence goes on along the minus strand of JANPBY010000102.1, from coordinate 338 downwards.
AGCGCTACGCGTGGAAACCACCACGCAGAGCGCATTGTTATGCGGTCTGCACAGCCGAAGGGAAACAACTCATGACCAGCACTACCACCACGGCTCCGACAATCGCAACCATCTACGTGCCCGCGTGGTGCGAGGGGACGCGGGTCGACGGCGAGTTCGTCGATCACGTGTTCACCTCCCCCACGGCCGTACAGGTCGCAACCCACGGGCTCGAGGAAGAAGCCCGGCTAATCACGGTCCAACTCATCCGTGCCGACCGGGTCATCGTCACCCGGGAGGTCGTCGGCCTCCAGGCTGGCGAGGACCGGGTCTACCTGCTCGACCAGGAGTTCTCGATC
>JANPBY010000101.1:0-117245 GCA_031430645.1 Actinomycetes bacterium | reverse complement strand
AACAGCCTCCTGACCCGCCGCGACGTCGTCGTCGTGGCAAGCGTGTCGTGCATCTACGGCCTGGGCACCCCCCAGGAGTACCTCGACCGCAGCGTCAACCTGCGGATCGGCGACACCATCGAGCGTGATGCGCTGCTCCGTCGCTTCGTCGACGTGCAATACACGCGCAACGACCTGGCGTTCACCCGCGGCACGTTCAGGGTTCGGGGCGACACCGTGGAGATCTTCCCGGTCTATGAGGAGCACGCGGTCCGCATCGAGATGTTCGGTGACGAGGTCGAGCGGTTGATGACTCTTCACCCGTTGACCGGCGAGGTCCTCACCGAAGACACCGAGCTTCGGGTGTTCCCGGCGACCCACTACGTGGCCGGACCCGAGCGCATGGAGCGAGCCATCGTCGGCATCGAAGCCGAACTAGGCGACCGCCTGGCCGAGATGGAGCGCCAGGGCAAGCTCCTCGAGGCTCAGCGACTGCGCATGCGCACGTCCTACGACCTGGAGATGATGCGCCAGGTCGGGTCATGCAGCGGCATCGAGAACTACAGCCGGCACATCGACGGACGTGGACCGGGCACGGCGCCGCACACCCTCCTCGACTACTTCCCGGAGGACTTCCTGCTCGTCATCGACGAGTCACACGTGACTGTTCCCCAGGTTGGCGGCATGTACGAAGGAGATATGAGCCGCAAGCGCACCCTGGTCGATCACGGCTTCCGGCTGCCCTCGGCGATGGACAACCGCCCCCTGCGCTGGGAGGAGTTCCTCGAACGGATCGGGCAGACCGTCTACCTTTCGGCGACCCCGGGACCGTACGAGCTGGCGCGGGGTGACGGGGTCGTCGAACAGATCATCCGGCCCACCGGCCTGATCGACCCCGAGGTGGTCGTCAAGCCCACGAAGGGTCAGATCGACGACTTGGTCCACGAGATCAGAGAACGTGCCGCAAAGAACGAGCGGATCCTGGTGACCACATTGACCAAGAAGATGTCCGAGGACCTTACGGACTATCTCCTGGAGCTAGGCATTCGGGTCCGCTACCTGCACAGCGAGGTCGACACCCTGCGGCGGGTCGAGCTGTTGCGCGAGCTTCGGATGGGGGAGTTCGACGTACTCGTCGGCATCAACCTGCTGCGGGAGGGCCTGGACCTCCCCGAGGTGTCGCTGGTCTCAATCCTGGACGCTGACAAGGAAGGCTTTCTGCGGTCAGCGACTTCGCTGATCCAAACAATCGGGCGAGCGGCCCGCAACGTGTCGGGTCAGGTGCATATGTACGCCGACAAGATCACGCCCTCCATGGCCAAGGCCATCGACGAGACCAACCGTCGTCGCGAGAAGCAGGTCGCCTACAACCTCGAGGCCGGCGTGGATCCCCAGCCGCTGCGCAAGCGGATCGCCGACATCACCGACCTGATCGCTCGCGAGGATGCAGACACTGAGGCGCTGCTGGGGCGCGGTCGCCCCCAAGGCCGAGGGAAGGCGATCGTCCCCAGCCTGGGCCGCGGGGGAGAGGTCGGACGACATGCAGCCGGGTTGGCTGAGATGCCGAGAGCCGACCTCGCCAGCCTGATTCAGCAGCTCAACGACCAGATGCACGCGGCGGCGGCCGAGCTGCAGTTCGAGTTGGCTGCTCGGCTTCGCGATGAGATCTCGGAGTTGAAGAAGGAGCTCCGAGGGATGGATGCTGCAGGGGTCCGCTGAGCAGCGGTTAGGGTTGCTTTACTTCACGCCTCCGGTGCGTGTTCTGGTCGCTATCAGGAAGGATCCTGCCGCCCGTGGACGTGAGCACCGCGGTCTGGGTCGCGACGGTGTTAGCTGTCCTGCTGATCATTGGCGCAGACCTCGTCGCGGTCAGTCGCCGGCCGCACCTTCCGACTTTTCGTGAGTCCACGCTATGGGTGCTCCTGTTCATCGGCCTGGCGATCGCCTTCGGCGGCATCATCTGGGCGGTCTATGGACGGGTCTACGCGGGCCAGTTTTACGCTGGCTGGCTCACGGAGTACTCCCTGAGCCTCGACAACCTGTTCGTGTTCGTGATCATCATGTCGAGGTTCAAAGTGCCAGCGTCGGCACAGCAGACAGTCCTGCTCATTGGCATCCTGCTTGCCCTGTTCTTTCGCAGCATCTTCATCGTGCTGGGTGCGGCGGCGATCGCCCGCTACTCGTGGGTCTTCTACTTCTTCGGGGCCTTTCTCGTCTACACCGCGTGGAAGCTGGCTCGACACGGCGAAGAAGACGAGGACGACTTCAAAGAGAATGCACTACTCAGACTCGTCCGACGCATCGTGCCGACCTCAGAGACTTACGACGGCATCAAGCTTCGCACCATGATCGACGGGGTCAAGATCTTCACCCCGATGCTCGTCGTCATGGTCGCGATCGGAACCACGGATGTGCTCTTCGCCCTGGACTCGATCCCGGCCATTTTCGGGCTGACCAAGGAGCCCTATCTCGTCTTCACGGCCAACGCCTTCGCCCTGATGGGTCTGATGCAGCTGTATTTCCTGCTGGGCGGGCTGCTCGATCGCCTGGTCTACCTATCGATCGGGCTGGCCGTCATCCTCGGCTTCATCGGATTCAAGCTGATCTTCGAAGCGCTCCACACCAATCAGGTGCCGTTCATCAATGGTGGAGAGCCCGTCGAGTGGGCACCAGTGATCCCGATCAGCGTTTCGCTCGGCGTGATCGTGACGGTGCTGACTCTGACGACCATTGCCAGTCTGCTTCGCACTCGGGCCGACGGCCGCGCGGCCGCCTGACTGCTGGACCGTGGTCCTCCTAGGCGGCCTTCGCCGGCGCAGCGGCCACTTCGACGAGCCGAGCAGGCAGTGCCGTCACGTCAGCGAGGCCTTTCGAGGCACGCCGGAGGAGGTTGTTGGGCAGCGACAGCCGTACGACCTTCGACCACGCCGAAGCGACCTGCTTGGGCATCGACCCGCTGACATAGCGCAGGCCGTATCGCTCGAAGAGCTCCTGGACCTGTGGAGAGATCTCCTGGTAGCGGTTGCTCGGGAGGTCAGGGAACAAGTGGTGCTCGATCTGGAACGACAGATTGCCGGTCATGATGTGCAGCAACTGGCCACCCTCGATGTTGGCTGAGCCGAGCATCTGGCGCAGGTACCACTCACCCCGAGTCTCGCCTTCGATCGAGTGCTTGGAGAACGTCTCCACGCCCTCGGGGAAGTGGCCGCACATGATGACCGAGTGGGTCCATACGTTGCGCACGAGGTTCGCGGTCAGGTTTGCCGTCAGCGTGGTGAACGCCGATGGCCCGGACAGCAGCGGATGCAGGAGATAGTCACGCGTTCCCTGGCGGCAGATCTTCGCCATGACCGCGCGTGCTTCGACCCAGAACTGATCGCCGTCCTTACGCCCGGCGAGGAACTTGCCGACCTCGATGTCGTAGGCCGCGATGCCGTACTGGAAGAAGCACATGTTGAGGGCGTTCCAGAGCGGCTGCGCGAGGTAGCCGGGCCGCCAGCGCTGGTCCTCGTCGACCCGCATGATCCCGTAGCCGAGGTCGTTGTCTCGGCCGATCACGTTCGTGTAGGTGTGGTGCAGCTCGTTGTGCGAGTGCTTCCACATGTCCGAGGGCGAGGCGTTGTCCCACTCCCACGTGGTCGAGTGGATCGCTGGGTCGCGCATCCAGTCCCACTGGCCGTGCATCACGTTGTGGCCGATCTCCATGTTCTCGAGGATCTTGGCGACCGACAGGCTGGCAGTGCCGAGCAGCCACGCGGGCGGGAACAGCGAGAACAGGAGCGCTCCGCGGCCGCCGAGCTCCAAGGCGCGCTGCACGTCGATGACCTTGCGGATGTAAGCCGCGTCGCTCTCACCACGGCTGGCGATCACCTGCTCGCGGATCGCGTCGAGCTCCCTGCCGAGGTTCTCGATGTCCTCAGCGCTCAGGTGCGCGATGGGACTCGCGTCCTTGTTCTGGATGGTGGTCATGTCTAGGAGTCCTTCAGAGTTCGATGTCGCAGGCGCCGGCGGCTGCCGACACGCAGGTTTGGATGAGTACGCCGTCGCCGGGTGCCGCCGTCGTGACGGCGCCATCGCGTAGGTCGCGCACCGACCCTTCGCGCAGCGGGACGACGCAGCCGAAGCAGATGCCCATGCGGCATCCCGACGGCATCAGGACGCCGGCGGCCTCACCGGCGTCCAGGAGCGAGGTGGTTCCATCGGTGTCAACGGAGGTACGGGTGCGGGTGAAGGCCACGGCACCGCCTTCACCGGTGGCGCGCTGGACAGGTCGGAACCGTTCCAGGTGCAGGCGATCACTACGCCCGCGCTGCTCCCACGACTCCTCCAGAGTGTCGAGCAACCCGTTGGGTCCGCAGGCCCATGTCTCGCGCTCGGCGTGGTCAGGGACGAGCACGGCGAGGTCGTCGAAGGTGAGCCTTCCCTCGGTCGAGGTGAACCGTTCGACCAGCCGGATCCGGCCCAGGCTGGCGTACGTGCGCATCTCCTCCCCGAACAGGACGCTGGCTGCGTCGCGCGCTGAATGCACGACGACCACGTCGTCGAGCCCGTCTGGGCATGCCCGCAGCATCCCGATCACGGGCGTGAGACCGCTGCCTGCGGTGACGAACAGGGCCTTGGTGGGGAGCACGTCGGGGAGTACGAACTCACCAGAGGCCTGATCGAGGTGTACGAGGGCACCGACGGCAGCCCGGTGCACCAGATGGTTGCTGACCAGGCCACCCGGCACCGCGCTGACCGTGATCGCGATGCATCCGTCGGCTCGACCTGAGGGGTAGGTGAGGGAGTAGGTGCGCCACTGGCGGACGCCGTCGACGTCGATGCCCAGCCGGACGTACTGGCCGGCCACGTGACCCTGCCAACCGCGCCCGGGGCGGATGACCACGGTGACGGCGTTGTCGGTCTCGGGCAGGAGCGCCGTGATGCGCCCGCGAAGGGCGGTGCCGGCTCGCAGCGGATCCCACCGGTCGAGGTAGTCCTCGGGCCGCAGCGGGGTGGTGACCAGGGCGGCCAGGTCGCGCACCCGTGCGCGCAGCAAGGCCACTGGGGGGCGAGACTCACGGTGAAGTGCCACGCAACAAGCATCACCCTCACAAGGGTCTAAACTCTTGGCCAGTTGAAGTGAATCAGTGGGACTGGATTGTTCGAAGGAGACAAGATGGCTTCCACGCGGCTTTCGACCGCAACCGAGCTCGCGCTCGATCCGGCGGTGGCCTCCGTGCTGCTCACGCGCCTTCCCGACGTCGCCGCCGAGACCGTCGCCGCAGTCGTCGTCGAGGTCCCGAGCTACGCCCCGGCGCTGGCGGGCAACCTCGGCGCAAACATCGCTGCGGCGGTGGAGGTCGCGCTCGCGGGGTTCCTGCGCATCGCGACTCGCTCGGCGGGATCCGATCCTGGCACGCCAATTGCGCCCGCGCTGGAGGCCGCCTACTCCCTCGGCCGTGGAGAGGCGCGCAGCGGCCGCACCATGGACGCTCTGCTCGCCGCCTACCGCGTGGGTGCGCGGGTGGCGTGGCGCGAGATGTCGGCCGTGGCGGCTGACGCTGGCATGCCCTCCCAGACCATGGCGCAGTTCGCGGAACTGGTCTTCGCCTACATCGACGAGCTGTCAGGCGCCAGTGTCGCTGGGCACAGCGACGAGTTGACGACGACTGGCCGGGTGCGCGAGCGCTACCTCGAACGGCTCACGCACCTGCTTCTCGCAGGCGCCGATACTGAGGCTCTGTTGGCCGCCGCTGCGCGCGCCGACTGGACACCGCCGGCGACTCTGACAGCCGTGCTGCTGCCGAGCAACCAGGTGCACGGACTTCTCTCCGCGCTCCCTGACGGAACCGTCCTTGCACGGCAGGACCTCCCCGGTGTCGCCGAGGTCGACGAGCTAGTGGTCCTGCTGGTGTCCGACTCCGCGGACGCGCAACGACCGCGCCTGTTGCGTGCGCTCCTCGGCCGCGACGCCATCGTCGGTCCAGCTCGAGAGTGGAACCTGGCGGGAACGTCGTACGAACGCGTCGTGCGCACCCGGGCACTTGGCATGGGTCCTGGCGTCATTGACAGCGACGAACACCTCGCCGCCTTGGTGCTGGATGCTGATCGTTGCGCTCATGACGATCTGCGAACCCGGGTGCTGGCCCCCATGGCAGGGCTGCGGCCGGCAACTGCGGTACGGCTAGAGACCACTCTGCGTTCCTGGTTGCTGCATCAGGGGCGTCGCGAGGAGGTCGCCGCGGAACTGTTTGTGCACGCGCAGACCGTGCGCTACCGGATGGGGCAGATCCGCGAGCTGTACGGCAACTCGCTCGACGACCCCGCCACAGTTCGTGATCTCGTCATCGCGCTGTCGGCGGTTGCAGGGCCTCACCAGCCGCGGGAGCGCCACTCGGCCAGACTTGGGCGCTCCGCTCCGAGGGTCGTGTCACCGCCGTGACCGGGATACACCCAGGTCTCGTCGGGCAGGACACCGAAGATCTTGGTCTCGAGGTCGTCCATCAGCCGGCTGAACCGTTTCGCGTCCTTTTGGGTGTTTCCCAGTCCGCCGGGAAACAGACAGTCACCCGTCCAGAGGTGCGGGGCGCCATCGGGGTCGTCATATACATAGGCCACCGACCCGGCGGTGTGACCGACCAGGTGGATCGCCCGCAGCTCCACCTCGCCGAAACGCACCGTGTCGCCGTCCGCAACCAGATGCGTGGTCGGAACCGGGATGCCCTCGGCGTCGGCGGCGTGGGAGTAGGTGGCTGCCGCCGTGGCCTCGACCACCTCGGCCAGGCCGGACCAGTGATCGTGGTGCTGGTGCGTGGTCACGACCGCGACGATCCCGTCTGGCCCGATCAGGTCGAGCAATCGTTCTGGCTCGGCTGCCGCATCGATCAGCAGCTGCTCGCCCGTGCTGCGGCAGCGCAGCAGGTAGGCATTGTTGTTCATGGGGCCGACGGCGAGCTTCTCCACCACGAGTCCGGTGAGCTCTCGGACGTCGGGGGAGCCGCCAACGGTGACGTTCCCGGTGTAGGTCATGCCTCGATCCTCACATGGCCATCAGGACCACGGTGGCGCTGGGGGGATGTCGGTCCGTCCCTCAGGCCGCAGCCCGGCCCCGTCGCCGCGCCCGAGCAGCCAACCAAGCAGCTTCGGCAGCCGACCGGTGAGCGAGTCCAGACCAGGCCCGACGGTCCACGATCGGCCGCCCGCCGCAACCAGGCGCGCGAAAGGCACATCACCGCGTGCTGCGAAGCCGGGGGAGACTTGGTCAAGCGTGCGCACGGAGAACTCATCAGTCCACGATTGAACGTCGTAGTCGAGAGCGAGGTCCACGTGGTGGATCTCGACCTCTCGGATGCGCAGCAGCGGCAGCTCCCACCCCTCGACCTCGGCGCCAGTGATCATCTTCAGGACAGCTTCGTCGGCGGCATGCGGGAGCTCAGTCAGTCGGACCGACAGCCGCTGGGCGGTGGCCTCCAGGTCGACCAGCTGGTCCTCCAGGGGTCGGACGCCGTCGGTCTCGATGGCCGCAAACTTGGCCTCCTTGGAGAGGTACATCGGCGTCTTGACGCCGGTCGCAGCCCACTCGGCGAGGTTCGCGAGGGCGTCGGCATTGCGAGCGACATGGGCTACGACGTGTCCACGGGACCAACCGGGGAGGGCGGAGGGGGCACTAAGGCCAACCTGGGACAGCCCTCTGACAGCGGTGACGAAACGCCCGGTGGCCTCGTCCAGCTCAGCGAGGCTGACCGTGCGAGCAGGTCGATCTGACGGTTCAGTCGCCATGGGTCGACGCTAGCCGAGGAGTCGACCGGTCGGCGTGTGTCGGTGGCCCCGACTAACCTGGGAAGCGCACCTCTAGACCCCCACCCGCACCGACTGAGCCCCCGACGAAGGACCCTTCCGTGGCCGAACGCCTGATCGTCCGTGGCGCCCGCGAGCACAACCTCAAGGACGTGTCGCTCGACTTGCCGCGTGATGCCCTCATCGTGTTCACCGGGCTGTCCGGTTCCGGCAAGTCCAGCCTGGCTTTTGACACGATCTTCGCGGAGGGCCAGCGGCGCTACGTCGAGTCGCTGTCCGCCTACGCCCGGCAGTTCCTGGGCCAGATGGACAAGCCCGACGTCGACTTCATCGAGGGACTTTCGCCCGCGGTCTCGATCGACCAGAAGTCCACCAACCGCAACCCCCGCTCGACAGTCGGCACGATCACCGAGGTCTATGACTATCTCCGGCTGCTCTACGCCCGAGCTGGACGCCCGCACTGCCCGGCGTGTGGGCGAAGCATCGGCCGGCAGACCCCGCAGGCGATCGTTGACCGGGTGCTCGAGCTCGAGGCTGGCACCAAGTTCCAGGTGCTCGCGCCGGTGGTGCGCGGCCGCAAGGGTGAATACGGCGAACTGTTCAAGGAGCTTCAGGCGAAGGGCTACAGCCGAGCACGCGTGGACGGTGTCGTCCACACCCTGACCGAGCCTCCGACGCTGAAGAAGCAGGAGAAGCACACCATCGAGGTGGTGGTCGATCGCCTCCAGGTCAAGGCCAGTGCCAAACGTCGGCTCACGGATTCCGTCGAGACAGCACTGGTGCTCGGCGGCGGGCTGGTCACCCTCGACTTCATCGACCTCCCGGAGGACGACCCGCACCGCGAGAGGCAATACAGCGAGCATCTCTACTGCGCTTACGACGACTTGTCCTTCGAGGAGCTGGAGCCGCGGTCGTTCTCGTTCAACAGTCCGTTCGGAGCCTGCCCGGAGTGCTCCGGCATCGGCACCCGGATGGAGGTCGACCCTGAGCTCGTCGTGCCAGATCCGGAGCTGAGCCTCGACGCTGGCGCGCTCTCGCCGTGGAGCTCAGCTCACACCAGTGACTACTTCGGTCGGCTCGTCGCAGCACTCGCTGACACGTTGGGTTTCCGCACGGACATTGCCTGGGCGCGACTGCCCACGAAGGTCAAGAAGTCGCTGCTCGAGGGGCACCCCGATCAGGTCCACGTGCGCTACAAGAACCGCTACGGCCGCGAGCGGTCCTACTACACGAGTTTCGAGGGCGTGATTCCCTACGTCCAACGCCGGCACGCCGAGGCCGAGACCGACACGAGCCGTGAGCGCTACGAGGGCTTTATGCGCGAGGTGCCCTGCCCGGCCTGCTTAGGCGCCCGACTCAAACCAGTGTCCCTCGCGGTGACCGTGGGGGGACGGTCGATCGCTGAGGTCTCGGCGTTGCCGATCGGGGAGTGCGCCGTGTTCCTGCGCGAACTCGACCTCGATGCCCGGGAGACCCAGATCGCCGAGCGAGTCCTGAAGGAGGTCAACGAGCGTTTACGCTTCCTGCTCGATGTGGGGTTGCACTACCTCACCCTCGAACGCCCGGCTGGCACCCTGGCCGGCGGCGAGGCCCAGCGCATCCGGCTGGCGACCCAGATCGGGTCCGGCTTGGTCGGGGTGCTCTACGTCTTGGACGAACCGTCGATCGGTTTGCATCAGCGCGACAACCATCGCCTGATCGAGACTCTGGTCCGGCTGCGCGACCTCGGGAACACCTTGATCGTCGTCGAGCATGATGAGGACACCATCCGGATGGCGGACTGGGTGGTCGACATCGGTCCAGGCGCGGGTGAGCACGGTGGCCAGATCGTCGTTTCGGGCAGTGTCGACGACCTTCTCGCCTCGAAAGACTCACTCACCGGCCAATACCTGTCAGGTCGTCGTGAGATCGCTGTGCCAGCAGTACGCCGCCCGGTGACCCCCAGCCGTACCTTGAAGATCGAAGGCGCGCGGGAACACAACCTGCGCGATGTCGACGTCGAGATCCCGCTCGGCTGCTTCGTCGCAATCACTGGTGTGTCCGGTTCCGGGAAGTCGACTCTGGTCAACGACATTCTCTACAACGTCTTAGCGCGCGAGCTGAATGGTGCGCGCACCGTTCCGGGGCGGCACACCCGGGTCAAAGGGGTCGAGCATCTCGACAAGGTCGTCCACGTCGACCAGAGCCCGATCGGACGAACTCCACGGTCCAACCCTGCGACCTATACCGGCGTCTTCGACCACGTCCGCAAGCTGTTTGCGCAGACCAGCGAGGCCAAGGTCCGCGGCTACCTCCAGGGACGGTTCTCCTTCAACGTCAAGGGCGGACGCTGTGAGGCGTGTGCCGGCGACGGGACGATCAAGATCGAGATGAACTTCCTGCCCGATGTCTATGTCCCGTGCGAGGTCTGCCACGGCGCGCGTTACAACCGGGAAACCCTCGAGGTCCACTTCAAGGGCAAGACGATCTCCGAGGTCCTCGAGATGCCCATCGAGGAGGGCCTGGAGTTCTTCGAGGCCGTACCTCCGATCGCCCGACACCTACGCACGCTCAACGACGTTGGCCTTGGGTACGTTCGGTTGGGGCAGCCGGCGCCGACTCTCTCCGGCGGCGAGGCGCAGCGGGTCAAGCTCGCGTCGGAGCTTCAGAAGCGCTCGACCGGGCGCACGATCTACGTCCTTGACGAGCCGACGACCGGGCTGCACTTCGAAGACATCCGCAAGCTGCTGGGAGTGCTGCAGAGTCTGGTCGACAAGGGCAACTCGGTGATCGTCATTGAGCACAACCTCGACGTGATCAAGACTGCTGACTGGGTCATCGATATGGGCCCAGAGGGTGGCACGGGCGGCGGCCTGGTGGTGGCGACCGGAACCCCAGAGCAGCTGGCCGGCATCAAGGAGAGCCACACAGGTTCTTTCTTGCGGCGGCTGGTGGCGGCTGAAGTGCCGGCCTCTGTCGTGCCGCGCCGCCGCAGGGCACGCACCACAGCCTGAACCTCAGCAGCCTGAACCTCAGCAGCAAAAGGCGTCGGCGTGGCGGTGGCCACGGCGCGCCCGCAGGGCCCAGTCGGGCTACCGTGGAGCACGCCTACTTCGAGGAGAGCGCCATGTCCGAACTCGATCGACGTACCGTCCTGCGAGGCGCCGGAGCTGTCGGGGTCGCAGTCGCCGTCGTTCCTGTGCTTGCGGCGTGCGGGTCCGGCTCTGAGGGGTCGGCCGGTTCGGGTGGGGATTCAGGCGCGGCCACCTCGGTCACGGTCGCGACGGCATCGGTCCCCGTGGGTGGCGGAGCCATCCAGGACAAGGTCGTCGTGACCCAGCCGGTCGAGGGCGACTTCAAGGCGTTCAGCGCCATCTGCCCTCACCAGGGCTGCTCCGTCGATGCGGTGAAGGACGACGTGATCAGTTGCCCCTGCCACGGATCAAAGTTCAGTGCCCTCGATGGGGCCAAGATCAGCGGCCCCGCGACGACGGGGCTGTCTGCCATGGTGGCGACGGTGTCCGGCGCCAACGTGGTCGTCACCTGACCGCTCCCGGGTGTCCGGGGGTCGGCCTAGGCTCTGCGCGTGGCTGACCCCGCGACCTATCGGCCAGCGCCAGGGTCGATCCCGGACGCACCGGGGGTCTACCGGTTCCGGGATGCCCACGGGCGCGTTGTCTATGTGGGTAAGGCGAAGAGCCTGCGCTCTCGACTGTCGTCATACTTCCAGGATCTCGCCGGTCTGCATCCGCGGACGCAGACCATGGTCACGACGGCGGCGTCGGTCGACTGGACCGTGGTTTCCACCGAGGTCGAGGCGCTGCAACTCGAATACACCTGGATCAAGGAGTACGACCCCCGGTTCAACGTCAAGTACCGCGACGACAAGAGCTACCCCAGCTTGGCTGTCACGCTGTACGAGGACTACCCCCGGCTCCAAGTGATGCGAGGGCCGAAGCGCAAGGGTGTGCGCTACTACGGGCCCTACTCCCATGCCTGGGCCATCCGCGACACCCTCGATCTGCTCTTGCGCGTCTTTCCGGCGCGGACTTGCAGCTCGGGAGTCTTCAAACGAGCCGGTCAAGTCGGTCGCCCGTGCCTGCTCGGCTATATCGGCAAGTGTTCTGCCCCGTGCATCGGCCGCGTGACGGAGGAGGAGCACCGGGGGATCGTGGAGGACTTCTGTGCCTTCATGGATGGAAACACCACGCCCTATGTCCGCCGCCTCGAGCGGGAGATGCGCGCGGCCTCGGACGCCCAGGATTACGAACGAGCTGCTCGCCTTCGGGACGACGTCGGCGCTCTGACCCGGGCCATGGAGAAGAACGCGGTCGTTCTGGGAGACGCCACCGACGCTGACGTCATCGCCCTCGCGGAGGACCCGTTGGAAGCGGCCGTGCAGGTCTTCCACGTGCGCGGCGGTCGGATCCGTGGTCAACGTGGGTTCGTCGTGGACCGCGTCGAGGAGCTCGCCACGGGCGACCTCGTCGAACATCTGCTGGTGCAGCTGTACGGCCCTGAGACGGGCGAGGGGGTCCCGCGTGAAGTGCTCGTGCCGGCCTTGCCCGGCGACGCATCGGTCTTGGCCGACTGGCTCTCGGAGCGACGAGGCTCTCGGGTCGACCTGCGGGTGCCCCAACGGGGCGACAAGAAGTCCCTCCTCGACACAGTGGCGCGCAATGCCCAACAGACACTGGCCCTCCACAAGACTCGGCGAGCCAGCGACCTGACCACCCGCTCGATGGCGCTCAGCGAGCTGCAAGAGGAGCTTGGGCTGACCGAGGCGCCGCTGCGGATCGAGTGCTTCGACGTCTCGAACCTGCAGGGCACCGAGGTCGTGGCTTCGCTGGTCGTCTTTGAGGATGGCCTTCCGCGCAAGTCCGAGTACCGGCGATTCGCGATCCGTGGCGTCGAAGGTCAGGACGACGTCGCCTCCATGCGTGAGGTTGTGGGCCGAAGGTTCCGGCGCTATCTCGAGGAGCGAGAGACTGCCACCGACCTGGAGATCGCGTCCGACGTCGATGGCGAGGCAGGCATCTCGACAACAGACGTACGTCCTGGGGTTGATCCCGACACCGGCCGACCCAAGAAGTTCGCCTATGCACCGAACCTGCTGGTCGTGGACGGGGGAGCGCCTCAGGTTGCCGCAGCCCGTGCGGCGCTCGACGAGTTAGGCATTGACGATGTTTTCGTCTGCGGGCTCGCCAAACGGCTCGAGGAGGTCTGGCTTCCGGGCTCGGCCGAGCCGGTGGTCCTTGGTCGCACGAGTGAGGCTCTCTATCTGCTGCAGCGCGTCCGTGACGAAGCGCACCGCTTCGCCATCACCTATCACCGGCAGCGGCGGTCACGGTCGATGACGGCCAGCGCGCTCGATGATGTGCCGGGTCTTGGAGAGGCCAGGCGCAAGAGTCTGCTTCGGCATTTCGGATCCCTCAAACGACTGAAGGCAGCGAGTGTCGAGGAGGTAGCCGAGGTTCCCGGCGTCGGCCCGCTTACTGCGGCGGCCGTCGTCGCAGCCTTGGCGACGACCACCCCGGGTGCGGCCGCGGTCAACGTGTCGACGGGTGAGATCCTCGAGTGAGCACGCGGGCCGAGAGGATGGATGCATGAGCGAGTCGGTCGAGCCGAGCACCATGCCCGAACTGGTCATCGTCACCGGCATGAGCGGCGCGGGACGGAGCACCGCGGGTCACGTGTTGGAGGACCTCGGCTGGTTCGTGGTCGACAACCTGCCGCCCGGCTTGCTTCCCCCGTTGCTCGAGCTCGGCGCTCACTCCCAGGGCACTGTGCCGCGGATCGCCGCAGTCGTCGACGTTAGAGGACGATCATTCTTCGCCGATCTGCGTGCTGCTCTGGGGACCCTTGCCATCAGCGGAATCGCCCCACGCATCGTGTTCCTCGAGGCGTCCGACGAGACGCTGGTGCGTCGCTTCGAGTCGGTCCGGCGCAAGCACCCGCTCCAGGAGGATGGGCGCATCCTCGACGGCATCGCAGCCGAGCGCGCGCTCTTGGACGATCTGCGCGGAGATGCCGATCTGGTCATCGACACCAGCGCCCTGAACGTTCACGAACTGAGAGCCGCGGTGGAGGACGCCCTCGCCGGGCCGGCCGAGCCGACGTTGCGCGCGACCCTGGTCAGCTTCGGCTACAAGTACGGACTACCTGTCGACAGCGACCTGGTCCTGGATTGTCGCTTCTTGCCGAACCCGCATTGGGTTCCCGAGCTACGCCCACGTTCCGGGCTCGACCCCGAGGTCAGTGACTATGTGCTCGCGCAAACCGGAGCGACTGTGGTTCTCGTGCGCTTCGCCGACATCCTCGGGCTGCTGGCCCCCGGATATCTGCGCGAGGGCAAGCGTTTCGTGACTGTGGCGGTCGGTTGCACGGGAGGCAAGCACCGAAGCGTCGCCATGTCCGAGGCGCTAGGTGATCACCTTCGCACGATGGGCATCCAGACCCGAGTCGTCCACCGTGACCTGGGCCGCGAGTGAGAGATGAAGCCGGGCCGGCGGTCGTCGCCCTCGGAGGCGGTCACGGCCTGGCTGCCACGCTCACTGCGCTCCGGCAGGTGACTGATCGGCTGACCGCAGTGGTGACCGTTGCCGATGACGGGGGCTCGAGCGGCCGGTTGCGTGAGGAGTTCGGCATTCTCCCCCCGGGCGACCTGCGGATGGCCTTGGCGGCCTTGTGCCGCGACGATGCCTGGGGCCGCACGTGGAGCGAGGTCCTCCAACATCGGTTCTCCGGGACAGGAGACCTCGCTGGTCACTCGCTCGGCAACCTGCTGATCGCGGCCTTGTGGGAGACCCACGAGACGGTCGACGGCCTGGACTGGGTGGCTCGGCTGCTGGGTGCCGAGGGGCGGGTGCTGCCGATGGCAGCCGTACCTCTCGAGATCGAGGCCGACATTCTGGACCCCGACGCGGCCTCGGGCGTGCGGGTGGTGCGCGGACAGGTTGAGGTGGCCTCGGCCCGCGGCCGGGTCGCGGCTGTGCGCCTTGTCCCAGAGGCGCCTCCGGTGTGCCCGGAGACGGTGGCTGCAGTCGAGGAGGCCGATTGGCTCGTGTTCGGCCCCGGGTCGTGGTTCACCTCGGTGATCCCGCACCTGCTCGTACCGGATCTCAGGGCCGCACTCGTCGGTTCGTCGGCGAGACGAGTGGTCGTTCTCAACCTCCAGTCCCAGCCAGGGGAGACCGACGGCTTCTCACCTGAGATGCACCTCGAGGTCTTGGCGGCGCACGCGCCTGATCTGCGCCTGGACGCGGTGATCGCCGACCCGCGGGCCGTCCCCAACCGCGCTGCCCTGGCGCGATTGTGTGACGCACTTGGGTCCGAGCTCATGCTCGTACCGGTCGCCCTCGTGGACGGCAGCCCTCGTCACGACCCCTTACTCCTAGGCGGGGCGTTCACGGCCTTGACCGGTCGTGGCAGGATCGCCCCATGGCGATGACCTCCGCGGTGAAGGACGAGTTGTCCCGAGTCGTCGTCACCTCTCCCTCCTGCCGAAAGGCGGAGGTCTCGGCGATGCTGCGTTTCGCTGGCGGCCTGCACATCGTCGCTGGGCGGATCGTGGTGGAGGCCGAGCTCGACACCGGGTCCGTAGCACGCCGGCTGCGGCGTGACATCGCCGAGATCTATGGCCACGCGAGCGAGATTGCCGTTGTTGCTCCCGCGGGGATCAGGCGCGGCAACCGCTACGTCGTGCGGATCGTCAAGGACGGTGAGGCACTCGCCCGGCAGACCGGGTTGTTGGACACCCGCGGCCGGCCTGTTCGCGGTCTGCCTCCTCAGGTTGTGTCCGGATCAGTTGCCGATGTGGAGGCTGCCTGGCGCGGCGCTTTCCTCGCTCACGGCTCCCTTACCGAGCCGGGTCGATCGTCGGCACTCGAGATCACGTGTCCCGGCCCGGAAGCGGCCCTGGCGCTGGTCGGGGCAGCTCGCCGGATGGGGATCCCGTCCAAGGCCCGTGAGGTCCGAGGTGTGGACCGAGTGGTCGTCCGCGACGGTGACGCGATCAGCGCGCTGCTCGCGCGGCTTGGCGCCCATGAATGCGTCATGGCCTGGGAAGAGCGCCGCATGCGGCGCGAGGTGCGTGCGACAGCAAACCGGCTCGCCAACTTCGACGACGCCAACCTTCGCCGCTCGGCGCGCGCCGCAGTCGCCGCGGGATCGCGGGTCCAGCGGGCGATGGAGATCCTGGGGGATGACATCCCCGACCATCTCGCGGCCGCGGGCAAGCTGCGGTTGGCTCACGGGCAAGCGAGTCTCGAGGAGTTGGGGGCTCTCGCCGACCCACCGATGACCAAGGACGCCGTCGCCGGGCGCATCCGTCGACTGCTGGCGATGGCTGACAAGAAGGCTGAAGACCTCGGAATCCCGAACACCGAGGCGAACCTCACGCCGGACATGATGCAGACCTGATCGTCTCAGCCTCGTGTCCGCCCAGCGGACCCCTCGCCGGGGCCATCCCTTCCAGGGATAGAGTTTTGGCGAAGGCAACGACCGCCGTCGGGTCGCGTTCGGACGCATCCGACGTACGAAAGGACGCTCAGTGACCGTACGTGTCGGCATCAACGGCTTTGGCCGCATCGGCCGCAACTTCTATCGCGCCGTGCAGGTCTCGGGCGCCGACATCGAGATCGTCGGAGTCAATGACCTCACCGACAACAAGACGCTGGCTCACCTGTTGAAGTACGACTCGATCCTTGGCCGGCTGGGTCAGGAAGTTGTCGCAACGGACGACGCAATCGTTGTCGGAGGCAGGACCATCAGGGCCCTCGCGGAGCGTGACCCCGCGGCGCTGCCCTGGGGGGATCTCGGAGTCGACATCGTCATCGAGTCCACCGGTCACTTCACTGATGCCCAAAAGGCGCGTGCTCACGTCGACGGGGGTGCGAAGAAGGTCATCATCTCCGCGCCGGCCAAGAACGAGGACGTCACGGTCGTCATGGGCGTCAACGAGACTCAGTACGATCCAAAGCTTCACACAGTGATCTCCAACGCCTCCTGCACCACTAACTGCCTCGGGCCGATGGCCAAGGTCATCCACGAGACGTTCGGCATCGAACACGGGCTGATGACGACCATCCATGCCTACACGAACGATCAGCCGATCCTTGACTTCCCGCACTCCGACCTGCGTCGGGCCCGCGCAGCCGCCCTCAACATGATTCCGACGACGACTGGTGCCGCGAAGGCGATCGGGCTCGTGATGCCCGAGCTCAAGGGCAAGCTGGACGGCTATGCAATGCGGGTCCCGGTCCCGACCGGCTCGGCGACGGACCTGACCGTGACGCTGACCCGAGCGGCGACCAAGGACGAGATCAATGCAGCGATCAAGTCCGCAGCAGACGGTCCGCTCAAAGGCATCCTCGAATACACCGAAGACCCGATTGTCTCAACCGACATCGTCACGTCACCTGCGTCGTGCATCTTTGACGCCGGGTTGACCCACGTAATGGGCAACACGGCCAAGGTCGTCGGCTGGTACGACAACGAGTGGGGCTACAGCAACCGTCTCGTAGACCTCGTTTGCTACGTCGGCGTCACCCTCTAGCCGGTGCGCACCCTTGACGCTCTCCTCGCCGAGGGGGTAGCCGGACGGCGCGTGCTCGTTCGCTCCGACCTGAATGTGCCCCTGGGCGAGAACAGCTCGGGCGGTCGGGTGATCAGTGATGACGGTCGCATCCGGGCCAGCCTTCCGACCATCCGGAGCTTGTCCGAGGCCGGCGCGCGCGTCGTTGTGTGCGCCCATCTTGGACGCCCCAAGGGCACCATCGTTCCTGCTCTTTCACTTGGACCGGTCGCTGTCCGGCTGGGCGAGTTGTTGGGTGTTCCGGTTGCGCTGGCTGCCGACACTGCGGGCCCGGCAGCTTCGTCGGCAGTTGCGGCACTCTCCGATGGTGACGTCGTCCTGCTCGAGAACCTCCGGTTCGAGGCGGCAGAGACGTCCAAGGACGATGCCGAGCGGGCGGCCTTCGCCGATCGCCTGGCTGCCCTGGCTGACGCCTACGTCGGAGACGGCTTCGGCGCGGTGCACCGGCGGCATGCCAGCGTGTTCGACGTTCCTCAGCTGCTTCCACACTATGCAGGCGGGCTGATCGCCGCAGAGACAGCGGTCATGCAAAGACTCATCAAAGATCCCGAACGGCCCTATGTCGTGGTCCTCGGCGGGGCCAAGGTCTCAGACAAGTTGGGGGTCATCGCCAACCTGTTGGGCAGCGTCGACCGGCTGCTCGTCGGTGGCGGAATGGCCTACACGTTCCTCGCCGCCCAAGGCCACGAGGTCGGCACCAGTCTCCTCGAGGCTGACCAGCTCGACACCGTTCGTGGGATTCTGAGCGAGGCTGAGGAGCGCGGTGTGCAGCTCCTGCTGCCGACGGACGTGATCGCGGCCACCGAATTCAGCGCCGACGCGCCGCACGCGGTATTCAGCGCCGACGCGATCCCTGCAGATCGGATGGGCCTCGACATCGGGCCGGCCACCCAAGTGGCGTTCGCAGCGGCGTTAACGGACGCCCGCACCGTGTTCTGGAACGGACCCATGGGGGTCTTCGAGATGACCCCCTACGCAGCGGGGACCCGGGCGCTGGCCGCGGCGCTCACACGCGTCGACGGCCTCACCGTTGTCGGCGGAGGCGATTCCGCCGCGGCCGTGCGCGCTCTAGGATTCGCCGACTCGGATTTCGGTCACATCTCCACCGGAGGCGGTGCGTCCCTCGAATTCCTCGAGGGCCGTGAACTCCCCGGCCTCATTGCCCTGGAGGGCTGAGCACCATGGCCGTACCCATCCACCGGCCCCACCAGGGGCGGATGCCGCTCATGGCGGGCAACTGGAAGATGAACTGCAACCACCTTGAGGCCATCGCCTTGACCCAGAAGCTGGCCTTCAGCCTCGTTGACGCCGACTTCATGCGCGCGGAGGTGGCCATCCTGCCGCCCTTCACCGACCTGCGGTCGGTTCAGACCATGGTGGATGGCGACGACCTGGAGCTGCGCTACGGCGGCCAGGACCTCTCCGAGCATGACTCCGGAGCCTTTACCGGTGAGATCTCCGGGGCGATGCTCGCGAAGCTGGGTTGCACGTACGTCGCGGTCGGTCACAGCGAACGTCGGCAACACCACGGTGAGGACGAGCGGGTCGTGCGTGCCAAGGTCACAGCGGCCTTCCGCAACGCACTGGTGCCCATTGTGTGCATCGGCGAAGGCCTCGAGGTGCGGCAGGCGGGTAGCCACGTAGCGCACACTCTGGCCCAGCTTGACGGCGCCTTGGAGGGACTGTCTGCCGAGCATGCCCGCACGATCGTCGTCGCTTACGAACCGGTCTGGGCCATCGGCACGGGCGAGGTAGCCACTCCCGAAGATGCTCAGGAGGTCTGTGCGGCGATCCGCACGCGGCTCGCCGACCTCTACTCCGGTGACCTGGCCGACAACGTCCGGATCTTGTACGGAGGTTCGGTCAAATCGTCCAACGTGGCCGCGATCATGGCTCAGACCGACGTCGACGGCGCACTGGTCGGCGGGGCAAGCTTGGACGTGGACGAATTCGTGCGAATCGTCAGGTTCCACGCCCAGCCCGTCGACTAGGTAGCATCAGGGGTGCGGCCCTCGGCACGACGTCTGCGCCGCCCACGTCCGGAAGGGTTTTCATGATCGTCGCGCTCGGTGTAGTGCTCGTCGTCTCCGGCCTGCTCATGATTGTTCTTGTGCTCCTGCACAAGGGCAAGGGCGGCGGCCTGTCTGACATGTTCGGCGGAGGGGCCACCTCTTCGGTTGGGGGCTCGGCGGTCGCGGAGCGCAACCTGGATCGGCTCACCATCATCATCGGACTGGTCTGGATCACCTCCATCGTGGGGCTCGGACTGATCCTCAAGAACTCCTACTGACGAGGGAAGACGATGGCTAGCGGAAACGCGATCAAGGGCAGCAGGGTCGGCGCTGGGCCGATGGGGGAAGCCGAGCGGGGTGACTCCGCTCCTCGTCACCGAGTCTCCTTCTGGTGCTCACACGGTCACGAGACCCGGCCATCCTTTGCCACCGAGGCCGCCATCCCCGAACAGTGGGACTGCCCCAAGTGCGGCTATCCGGCCTCGCGCGACAAGGCCAATCCGCCGGCGCCGCAGCGCAACGAGCCGTACAAGACCCACTTGGCCTACGTGCGAGAACGGCGCACCGACGTCGACGGGGACGCAATCCTGGCCGAAGCGCTCGCCAAGCTCCGCGGCGACGCCTGAGCCCAGGCGCAGCGTCAGCTCACGGGCAGCGTCAGCTCACGGGCTGGCAATCCGGTCGAGTCCCTTCGGGAGTCGAGAGGCCGCTGCTGCGTCCAGCAGCACGAGTGTCCGACGGGTTCCTCGCGCGCCAGTCGCCGGAACCTGGAGCAGTCCCGCGTGCTCGTCGAGGGCGAGTCGGATGGCGCCGGCCTTGCCCTCTCCGGCGGCAATCAGCCAGACCTCGCGGGCCGCGCAGATGGCTGGCATCGTCAAGGAGATCCGCGTCGGTGGTGGCTTGGGCGAGCCGTGTACGGCGATCACCGTACGGTCGTGCTCGAACAGCGCAGGGTGCTCAGGGAACAACGAGGCCACGTGCGCGTCCTCACCCACCCCCAGCAACGAGACGTCGAAGGCTGGGACGCCTGCACGATCCTCGGGTCCGGCAGCACGAGCGAGCTCGGACGCATAGCGCTCCGCGGCCGCCTCGGGATCATTGCCGTCCGGTCCTTGGGGTGTGGGCATCGAGTGGACCCGCGCCGGATCCAGCGGAACCAGGGAGATCAAGGCCTCCCGAGCACCGGTGTCATTGCGCTCGGCGGCGCCCTCGGGCAGGAAGCGCTCGTCGCTCCACCACAGATCCAGCCGTCGCCAGTCGATGGCATCTCTGGCTGGCGCGGCTGCGACTGAAGCGAGCACCCCGATCCCTGCGCGGCCGCCGGTCAAGCACACGTGGGCGCGGCCCTGCGAGGATTGGGCATCAACGATGCGGGTGATCAAGCGCGCGGCAACAGCCTCGGAGAGCAAGGCGGCATCGCGGTGGACGACCACCTCTTGCTTACTCATTGCAGCCCAGACCCGTCCGGGCTGTTGTCCAACCCGCCAGAATCCAGCGAACCGGACATCAGGACCTCGGCATAGACCTCGTCCGGGTCCAGACGACGCATCTCCTCGGCGATGATTTCGACGGTGTCCCGCGCCATCAAGGACACCTCACGCATCGGCTGGCCGGGGCGAGTGAGCTCGGCCACCCGGCCGTCGGGTCGGGAAATCGTGATGACTTGCTCACCACTAGAGAGCATGACGGAGGTGATCCCCGGGCCCTCGCTGAGGGTGCGGGTCACGGGCACCGACAGTTTCAGGGCGAGCCATCGAGCGAGCAGCTCCGAACTCGGGCTCCCCGACTCGCAGGAGACCTCAGCCGCGAGGATGGGCTCGTACGGCTGATCGAGAGCGGCGGCCAGCAGGGTTCGCCAGGAGGTGATCCTGGTCCAGGCCAAATCAGTATCACCGGGTTGGTAGGCCTCGGCTCGCATCATTAGTGCGTCCATCGGGTCCTTCGCTGCCGCGGCGTCAGTCACTCGGCGTTGTGCCAGCCGACCAACAGGGTCTTCGGCGGGGACTGGGGGACACGTGCCGGGCCACCAGACGACCACGGGAGCATCAGGCAGGAGCAGAGGCAAGAGCACAGACTCAGCATGGTCCGCGAGCTCTCCGTGCAGCCGGAGGACCACGGTCTCGCCAGGACCGGAGTCGCCGAGGAAGCGCACCTCAGCGTCCAACCTGGCCGCGACCCGGCCAGGCCGCTGGATGCTGACCAGGATGCGGGCTGGGTGCTCCCGCGACATCTCCTGGGCAGCCCGCAGCGCGTCGTAGTGGTCCCGCTCATCGGTGACGATGACCAGCGTGGCGACCATGCCCACTGCAGGTACGCCGGCTAGATGCCGCGCCTGCACAATCGCGGCTGCTACTCGGGCTGCTGTCGTGTCCGGCAGATCTTGAATCATGGCCGTCTCCAGACTCGCCCGTCGGTGGCCAGCATGGCGTCGGCGCTCGCGGGCCCCCAGGTGCCGGCGGGGTACTGCTCCGGCTGTGGCTGATTGGCCCAAAATTCCTCGACGGGGTCGAGGATCATCCAGGACAGCTCGACCTCTTCATGGCGTGGGAACAGCGGAGCCTCGCCGATCAGAACATCGAGGATCAACCGCTCATAGGCCTCGGGACTCGATTCGAGAAAGGACTCACCGTAGGAGAAGTCCATCGTCACGTCGCGGACCTCCATTGCCGTCCCGGGCACCTTCGAGCCGAAGCGCACCGAGATCCCCTCGTCCGGCTGGACCCGGATCACCAGCGCGTTCTGCCCGAGCTCCTCGGTCGCCGTGGCTTCAAACGGAAGATGGGGGGCGCGCTTGAACACCACCGCGATCTCGGTGACCCGGCGCCCCAACCGTTTGCCGGTGCGCAGATAGAACGGGACCCCCGCCCATCGGCGAGTGTCGATGTCCAGACGGATGGCTGCGTAGGTCTCGGTGGTTGAGGTTGGTGACATGCCGTCCTCTTCGAGGAACCCGCCGACCTGTTCGCCGCCCTGCCAGCCCGCCGCATACTGACCTCGTGCCGTGTGCGCCGCCAGGTCGTGCGGCAGCCGTACGGCGGAAAGCACTTTCTCCTTCTCATGTCTTAGATTGGCTGCTTCGAAGGACACGGGCTCTTCCATCGCGGTGAGCGCCAGCAGCTGGAGCAGATGGTTCTGGATGACGTCGCGTGCAGCTCCGATGCCGTCGTAGTAGCCCGCACGCCCACCGACACCGACATCCTCAGCCATGGTGATCTGTACGTGATCGACGTAGTTGGCGTTCCAGATCGGCTCGAACAGCGAGTTCGCGAAGCGCAGGGCCAGGATGTTCTGGACGGTCTCCTTACCCAGATAGTGGTCGATCCGAAAGACCGACCCTGAGTCGAACACTTCGCCCACCACGTCGTTCAGTTCGCGTGCGCTTTCCAGGTTGTGCCCGAACGGCTTCTCGATCACCACGCGTCGCCAAGCACCCTCGGGGCCATCAGCGAGGCCGTGCTCCTTGAGCTGCCTGACGACATCTGGAAAGAACTTGGGTGGCACCGAGAGATAGAAGGCGTGGTTGCCTCCTGTGCCTCTCGCGGAGTCCAGTTCGAGGATGGTCTCGTGGAGACGGGCAAAGGCCAGGTCGTCCGCGAAGTCGCCGGCCACGAAGCGAATGCCCTCGCTCAGTTGATTCCAGACCTCTTCGCGGTACGGCGTTCGCGCGTGTTCCTTGACCGAGTCGTGGACGATCTGCGCGAAATCCTGATCGGCCCAGTCACGACGTGCATAGCCGACCAGGCTGAACCCGGGCGGTAGCAGGCCGCGGTTGGCCAGGTCGTAAACCGCCGGCATGAGCTTTTTGCGAGCCAGGTCGCCGGTGACGCCGAAGATCACCAGACCACAGGGGCCAGCCACCTGGGGGAGGCGTCGATCTCGGGGGTCACGTAGCGGATTGCGGAGTCCGGCTTCCGGCACGTCAGAGCTGCTTCGCGGGGGGGACCGATGCCGAGGCCAACTGTTCCCTGACGGTGGCGAGCAGGGACTCCCAAGAGTCCTCGAACTTCTGCACCCCTTCGACCTCGAGGAGTTCGATGACGGCGTCCACGTCAATGCCTGCAGCAATCAGGGCGTCAAGTGTGGACTGGGCCTCCGCTGCACTGCCGGTCATCGTGTCGCCGCGCACCACCCCGTGGTCGGCGACGGCATTGAGCGTGGCCTCCGGCATCGTGTTGACCGTTCCGCGGGCCACGAGCTCGATGACGTACCGCGTGTCGTCGTATGCGGGATCTTTCACGCCTGTGGAGGCCCACAGCGGCCGTTGGCGAGGAGCGCCAAGGGCTGCAAGAGCGCCCCAACGAGGCGTTTCGAACACTTCCTGGTAGGCCGCGAAGGCGAGACGGGCGTTGGCGATGGCCGCCCGTCCGAACAGCGGCCCAGCAACCTCAGCGTCGAGCTTGGCGAGGCGTTGGTCGATCTCGGTGTCCACGCGCGAGACGAAGAAGGAGGCCACCGACTGGATTGAGGCGAGATCATGCCCGTTCGCGTGCGCCTGCTCCAGCCCGGCGATGAAGGCCTCCATGACCGCGCGGTACCTGTCGATTCCGAAGATCAGCGTGACGTTGACACTGATGCCTTCGGAAAGAACCTGCGTGATGGCGGGGAGCCCCTCCAAGGTGGCGGGGATCTTGATGAGCAGGTTGGGACGATCCACCAGCCACCAGAGCGCGCGGGCTTCGGCGATGGTCGTGGCGGTGTCGTTCGCGAGTCGTGGGTCGACCTCGATGGACACCCGCCCGTCGGCTCCGCCGCTCGAGTCGAAGGCCGGGCGCAAGACGTCACAGGCCCAGCGGACATCTGCGGTCGTGAGCGAGCGCACGGCCTCGTCCAGCGACACGTTGCGCTGGGCCAGATCGCTGATCTGCTCGGCGTAGGCCTCTCCGTGCGCGAGTGCCTTTTCAAAGATCGACGGGTTGGTGGTCACGCCGACCACCCCGCCAGAGGACACCAGCTCAGCGAGGCTTCCGCTGGCCAGCCGTGATCGGCTCAAGTCATCCAGCCATACGGCGACACCTTCGTGGGCGAGGTCTGCGATCGAGGTGCTGGTCATCGGGCTCCCTTAGGCAGGTCGGCAAGGCTGGCGTGGGCGGCAGACACGACCGCGTCCGCAGTGAGCCCGAACTCCAGGTACAAGATCTCGGCAGCGGCTGAGGCGCCATAGTGCTCAAGGCTGACCGATCGCCCGCGGTCGCCGACGATGTCGCGCCAACTCATCGCCAAGCCTGCTTCGACAGAGATTCGAACCGTCACGTCCGGTGGGAGCACCTCGTCCCGATAGGACTGCGGTTGCTCGGCGAACCATTCGAAGCAGGGCATGGACACCACCCGCGTGGGCGTGCCCGCGTCTTCAAGGACGGTCCGGGCCTCGATGGCGATGCTCACTTCCGTGCCAGTGGCCAGGAGGATCACGTGCGGTTGGCCGCCCGTGGCCTCAGCGAGCACGTAGGCTCCGCGGGCCGTTCCCGCAGCCGAACCCATGACCGATCGATCAAAGATCGGGACGTTCTGTCGGCTGAGGCACAAGCCAGCAGGGTGGTCAGTCCGACGCAAGATCTGAGCCCAGGCGTGGGCGGTCTCGTTTGCATCTGCGGGTCGGACCACGTCCAAGCCTGGGATCGCCCGCAACGCCGTGAGGTGCTCGACCGGTTGGTGAGTGGGGCCGTCCTCGCCGAGGCCGATCGAGTCGTGGGTCCAGACATAGGTGACCGGGAGCCCCATCAAGGCCGCCAGGCGTACGGCTGGGCGCATGTAGTCGCTGAACACGAGGAAGGTGCCGCCGTAGGGGCGCAGTTTGCCGTGCAGTGCCATGCCATTCATCGCCGAACCCATGGCGTGCTCGCGGATCCCGAAGTGGATCTGTCGACCGTCGGGAACGTTGGGCAGGAAGGATGTCGAGCCCTTGATCGTGGTGTTGTTGGAGCCGGCAAGATCGGCCGAACCGCCGAAAAGCTCGGGCAGCACCGGACCGAGGGCTGAGAGCACCTCACCGGAGGACACCCGGGTGGCCTGCCCCTCAGCCGAGGGCTCGAAGACGGGGAGGGAGTCCTCCCACCCTTGGGGGAGCTCCCGGTCAACCAAGCGGTCGAGCAGGGCGGCCCGGTCGGGCTGAGCGCTTCGCCACGCCTCGTACTGTGCGTCCCACTCGGCGCGCAGGGACTTGCCCCGATCGCCGACGGAGCGGGCGTGTGCGAGAACATCCGGCGCGACCTCGAAGTCCTGCTGCGGGTCGAATCCGAGGATCCGCTTGGTGGCCGCGACCTCCTCGGCTCCGAGAGCTGACCCGTGCGACTTCCCGGTGTTCTGCAGCGTGGGTGCGGGCCAAGCGATGGTCGTGCGCAGTCCGATGAAGGACGGACGTACGGTGTCATCCCGTGCTGCCGACAACGCCGAAGCCAGGGCTTGGACATCCACGTCCCCGTCGGGGGAACGGTCCACGAACTGCACCTGCCAGCCGTAGGCGGCGTAGCGGGCGACCGTGTCCTCGGTGAAGGCCACCGCGGTGTCGCCCTCGATCGAGATGTGGTTGTCGTCCCAGACGACGATCAAGTTGCCCAGCGACTGAGTGCCTGCGAGGGAGGAAGCCTCGGAGGTGATTCCCTCTTGGAGGTCGCCGTCGGAGACGAAGCACCAGACCGTGTGATCGAAGACGCTCGAACCAGGGGCGGCGTCAG
Organism: Actinomycetes bacterium; assembly: GCA_031430645.1. GTDB lineage: Bacteria > Actinomycetota > Actinomycetes > DATJPE01 > DATJPE01 > JANPBY01. Next base: position 91,230 of record JANPBY010000101.1, on the reverse strand, counting down.
GGTCGAGTAGCTGCCGCTCGTAGCGTGCGGCCATCGCCATGCCTACCGCGTTCCCAAGCCCTTGGCCGAGGGGCCCGGTGGTGGTTTCCACACCGTCGGTGTGCCCGTGCTCGGGATGGCCAGGGGAGCGGCTCCCCCACGTGCGGAAGGCCTTGAGGTCATCCAAGGTGACGTCGTAGCCCGAGAGGTACAACTGAATGTAGAGAGTGAGGCTCGAGTGCCCCAGGGACAGGACGAACCGGTCTCGGCCCAGCCAGGATGGGTCGCTCGCGTCGTGACGGAGGTAGCGCTGCCACACCAAGAAGGCAGCCGGTGCGAGGCTCATCGCGGTCCCGGGGTGCCCGTTTCCGACTCGTTGGACGGCGTCCATGGCGAGGACTCTGACGGTGTCGACTGCGCGGCGATCGAGGTCGGTCCAATCGATGACCGGATGCGCCGCGCTGTCCGGCTCCGAATCGCCGGACTCGAGGCTCGGCTGGGGGACAGCGGCATTCACCAGGGGATCCTGCTTTCCTCGACTTCGGGACGTCTCTGAGCCTAGCGATAGGCTGGATGCGTCGTGCCGGCGTGGCGGCAACGAGTCGAGAGTGAGGTGCGTGTGACGGCCATCGATCCTCGATTGGTCACGTCGCCCGCCGAGCCCGCAGGCCTCCTGGTGACGGTCAAGCACTTCGCCGCGTTGACCAAGCCGCGCATCATCGAGTTGCTCCTGGTCACGACCATTCCGACCATGATTTTGGCCCAGGGTGGGCTCCCGCCCGCCTGGTTGGTTGTCGCGACCCTGATCGGCGGCACCCTCGCTGCCGCGAGTGCCAACACGCTGAACTGCTTCTATGACCGCGACATCGATCGGTTGATGCATCGCACCCGGAACCGCCCGCTGGCCACGGGTGCCATCACGCCAGGGGCTGCTCTTGTTTTTGGGCTGACTCTCGGGGTCCTCTCCGTGGTTTGGCTCGCACTGACCGTCAACGCGCTTTCAGCTGGGCTCGCGCTTGCGGCGATCGTCTTCTATGTCCTCGTCTACACCATGATGCTGAAGCGGCGAACCTCGCAGAACATCGTGTGGGGCGGGGCAGCCGGATGCATGCCGGTGCTGATCGGCTGGGCTGCTGTCACGGGGTCCTTGACCTGGACGCCTTGGGTGTTGTTCGCAATCATCTTCTTCTGGACCCCGCCCCACTATTGGCCGCTGTCCTTGCGCTTCCGGGAGGACTACGCAACCGCGGGAGTTCCGATGCTGCCCGTGGTGGCAGCGCCGAAGGTGGTCGCTCGCCAGATCGTCCTCTACTCCTGGATCATGGTCGGTTGTTCGCTCGTGCTGTGGCCGGTGGCCCCGATGACCTGGGCTTACGCGACGGTGGCGATAGTGGCAGGTGGCGCGTTCCTCTGGGAGGCTTACGCGCTGCGCTCGCGAGTCCGGGCCGGGGCCGCGGACCTGCGCCCGATGCGCTTGTTCCACTGGTCAATCACCTACCTGACGCTGGTGTTCCTCGCCGTCGCGATCGATCCGCTGCTCCCGTTCTGACCGCCGGGCTCGTACGACCTGGGACCTCGGGTGCGGAGGGCGTACGGCACTCGAAGCACGGCCACCCAGACCACGCAAGCACCGAAGAGATGGATGGCCACGAGCACCCAAGGGACACCGGTGAAGTACTGCACGTAGCCGATCAGGCCCTGAGCCAGCGATACCGCGAGGAGCAGTACGACCCGACGTTGAGCTTCCCTGGGTGAGTCCGAGAGGCGAAGGGCGAGCCAGGCGCCAATCGTCAGTGCCACGAACGCGATGACTGCATCAGCATGGAGCTGGGCCACCATCTGCAGGTCGAACCCGAACCGCGGTGTATCCGCATCGCCGCCGTGCGGTCCAGTCCCGGTAACCACGGTCCCGAGGGCCAGTACGAGCGCGCCGAGGGCGACCAGGCACCAGACGAGGATCCGGATCTCAGACCTGACCAGAGCCATGGGCGCGGCATCCCCTTCGTCGTTGCCCCGTTGCTGGAGGGCGACGGCAGCAGCAATCAGCGCCATGGACAGGAGCAGGTGGGCAGCCACCACGCTCGGATTGAGCCCCGCAAGGACGGTCACTCCGCCAAGCAGCGCTTGGCCAACGACGCCGAGGGCACCGAGGGCAGCCAGGATCAGCAAGGGACGACGCCGTGGACGCTGTCGCCAAGCCGCCACGATCCCCGCAAGGACGACGGCAAGCACCACGAATGTGAGCATGCGGTTGCCGAACTCGATGAGCTTGTGAACGCCTTCTGGCTGGCCGGCCACTGGAACGAGCGATCCGGCGGCGCACTCCGGCCAGGTCGGGCAACCGAGACCCGATCCGGTCAGGCGGACGAGTGCCCCGGTGACGACGATGCCGGACTGGACGAGCACAGCGGCGATGAAGATGCGCCGGGCTCTTGGCCCCACAGCGTGTTCGGTCACAGGACTAGCGTAAGCGCGCGCAACTTATGCGCTCAGCGTGCCTCGAACGACACTGTCGGTGGAGTGGGCGGGATTTCCATCCAAGGGCTCGCGCGACACGTCCACGATCGGGAACTGGGCAACATCCAGACCCTCAGGCAGCGGAAACACACCCGTGTCACCCGCGCCGAGAGTGCCGAGTGAGACGAGCTTCTCTGCAGTCTCGTCCAGCAGCCACACCTCATAGAAGCCGTCGGTGACAGGAAGGCCCCGTACGTCGACGCTCAGCTTTCGGTCGCTCCCGATGGACGTGAGTTCGGCGTTGCCGCCGGCTGTGGCGACGTTGAGCGGGTCGAGGACTGCGTTAGCCAGCACGGTCGGCGCAGTCGGCTGATCGGCGACTTGGACGATGGCCGCCCCTGCGAGCACTCCGACCACAGCTGCGGCCGCTGCAACCAGCCAGGTGCCACGCGCGCGTCCCCGGATCGGGATAACCGTGGCCATCTCGGGAGCAGGTTCGGCGTACGTAGTAGCCGCGTCGTTGGGTACGGATCGATCGGCGAGTTCGAGCTCCGCGGCGATCGAATCCCACACGGTTCGGCTGGGGGCCACCGGGATGTCGTTCGAGTCCGTCGCTCGAGCAGTGGTCACGACGGCGCGGAGTTGATCCAACTCGGATCGACAGACGAGGCAGCCGGCGAGGTGGAGCTCCTCGGTTGCCACACCGGATGGGCTCTCACCAAGCGCCCACAGCGACAAAGTGTCTGCGTCACAGTGCTCCACCGTCCACCTCCAATCGGGTCTTTAGGCGCTCCAAGGAGCGCCTAATGTGGCTCTTCACCGTACCGAGCGGAAGGCTCAGCAGGCTGGCGATCTGGGCGTGTGTCAGGTCCTGATAGAACGCCAACTCCATGATTCGACGCTGAGGGTCTCCGAGCCGTTCCAGCTCGTCCGCGATCAAGACCCGGTCCGCTACGGCATCAGCGGGTGCCGGGGATGCCTCAGTCCCGTGCGTCGCCGCGACCGCCTGCGTGGCCCGCCGGTCACGCTCGCGCACGGCCCACCGGTCAGCGACCTTGTTGCGAGTGATCCCCATGAGGTACGCCGCCAGGGTGCCGGACTCAGCGTTGTACCTGTGTCGCCCCTGCCAAGCGCTGACGAACACCATCTGCGTGATGTCGTCGGCATCCTCTGGGTTGCGTAGACCCCGCAGGGCCACTCGATGGACGACTGGCGCCCACCGCACGTAGGCCTCGCGAAGAGCAGTCTCGTCCCCAGACTGGAAACCGACAGCGACATCGAAGTCGTCCCTCGTCTCCACCTGTCTCAGAGTAGTCGGGACCAGATCAGGTCGTGCCCATAGCCCAGAAACCAAGAGCCAAAACTCAAGCTCCTGCAGTGCCGCAATCTCGACAGTGGTCACTTCGTTGCCCCACGCTTTACGGGTTCAGCGGTGACTACGACGTTGTCCGTGTAGCCCAGCGCTTTCACGTAGGCCCCGCCGCAGGTGATCAGGGTCAGACGAGGGGAGCCGTCGCGGCTGAACAGTTCCGACACCGGGAGGCGCTTCTTGGAGATCGACTCCCGCGCGACGACGCGATAGACCACGTCGTTCCCCTGGTCGAGGCCGACGGTGATCAGGTCTCCCACACGAACCCCACGCAACGGGTACAGCGCGCCCCGCCCCTGAGTCTTGGAGTCCACGTGACCCACGATGACTGCAGATCCCTCCAACGATCCAGGTGAAGGCCCGAACTTGTACCAGCCCACCCGGTAGGCATCCTTGGGGACGACGGCCACCCCGTCAGGGTTCACTCCCGTCGGGTCAACTCGGGCATCGATGCCCACACTGGGAATCGCCAGGCGCACCGGCTCAGCAAGGTCCTGCTTCGCCGGCGGGTCGGCCGGTTGGACCGTCAGGGTGAGTCCGTCACTGATGACTTCTGGGTTCGGCGATGCCGGGTTCGTCGGAGACTGTGAACCCTGGAATGACTGGCTATCAAACTGCGGTCGTTCCCCGACGTTGCCCTCCGGGCCACCCACCGCGACGGCTGCGGAGACTGAGACCAGAACGACGACGGAGGCGATGAGTCCGACAAGCGGACCACGCCGCGACGGGCGACGGCGATGGGCAGGCTGACCGACGACCTTGCGGCCCTCAGCAGCTGTGCCCATCGCCGTTTCCATTCGTCATCCGGTTCCCTCAGGGAGCCGGTGTGCGGGTCGTGCAGGTGCAGGTGGTGCGTACTAGCGCCGGGAGCGCTTAGCTGCGAGAAGCAACCAAGCGCCGGGTGGAGATGAGGGCACCGAATGCGGCCAATGCGCCGGCCACGAGGGCCCACAGAGGCGCACCGGATCCGTCAGCGAGACCAGCTTCGCCAGCGGGGACACTGGACGGAGCCGAGTGCAAGCCGTCGATCGACTGCACAGCTACGGCGAGGTTGTCGTCAGCCAGCGAACCCCACGCGTAAGCGATGGTGTTCGTACCCTCGACCACTTCGACGGCGCCGATGTCGAGGACCGAGTCCGTGGTTCCGGTGGCCGCGATGGCGACCTCGTCCACGGTTCCCGCGGCCAGGTCCGCCAACTTCTCGTTCGGGTTGGTGATGTCGGTGAAGCCGGCAACGGGTGCACCGCCAGCAAGCAGGTCGACGGCCGGAGCGGCTGCCACGTGGCGCACCGTCAGGCGACCCTCGCCGGCGCTGGTCTTTGAGGTGTCGTTGGTGAACAGCGTGGCGGTCGGCGCACCTGCAGCGTCGAGGTGAGCGGCTGCGGTGTAGTTGACCCCGGCGTCGAGAGTCAAGTCGATCGGTCCGATCGCAGGAGCTGAGTCGTCGGCTGCGTCCGCGGCGGTGATGGCCACGGTGTAGGTGCCGGCCGGGAGGTCGAGCGGTCCGGCGAAGGAGCCGGGCTCGAAGTCGTCGAGGGTGAGGTCCCCGTTGACGTAGACGTCGACGGTCAGGCCGGGGACGCCATGAAAGACTGACAGCTTGGCGTCTTCGGCCGCTGAGGCCGAGGTGGCGCCGAGCAGGACCAGCCCGGGGGTAGCAATCGCCAGGACGGCGGCTGCTGCGAATGACTTGCGCATGTGCTTGCCTCGTTTCGCGTAGTGGACAGATGGTTGCGTTCTCAATCAGTACTTCCGACGAGGGGGCCTGGCTGGATGCACCAAGCCACCGGGACTTTTCGAAGGTCCCGGCTGTGCGGATCGCGATGGATTAGGGCACAATGGTGTGATGCAATTGCCCACCAGCACTCAGGACCGCGTGGAGGCCCCCTCGGGCACCCGTGACCAGGTGGCTCGTCTGCTCCTCGAGCACGGTCCGGCCACCGCCTCTGTTCTGGCCGAGCGACTGACGCTCACGCCCGCTGCGGTCCGCCGCCATCTGGATGCGTTGGTGTCAGAGGGGCTCGTCGCGGGCTCCGAGCGGCCGCCGTACGGCCCTGTGGGGGAGCGCGGTCGCGGACGGCCGGCGAGGGTCTTCGCTCTGACCGATGCCGGGCGTGGCCAGTTCCCGCAGGCTTACGACACTCTCGCAGCCGAAGCACTCAGGCACCTGGAGAGCGTGGTCGGTCCCGATGGCCTCAAGGCCTTCGCCCGCCAGCGGATGGAGTCCATGGTCGGCCCCCATCGGGAATCAGTGCTCGCCGCAGCCCCCGCTCAGCGAGCACACGTGCTCGCTTCAGCCCTGACGTCGAACGGCTTTGCCGCATCGGTCGAGCCGGCTCCCTACGGCGGCGGTGACCAACTCTGCCAGCACCACTGTCCAGTCGCCCACGTGGCAGCTGAGTTTCCGCAGTTGTGCGAGGCCGAGACTGCGGTCTTCGCGGAACTGCTCGGCACCCATGTTCAGCGTCTGGCCACGATCGGTCATGGCGACCACGTCTGCACCACGTACGTCCCGCACCTCACTGAAGGGACCCGTCGATGACCACCACGCCCGAGGCCAGCACCCATCCCGAACTTGAGGGACTGGGCCGCTATGAGTACGGCTGGGCCGACTCCGACCTGGCCGGTGTCAATGCGCGACGTGGGCTGTCCGAGGAAGTGGTGCGCGACATCTCGGCCCTGAAGAACGAGCCCGAGTGGATGCTCGAGACTCGACTGAAGGGCCTACGGCTGTTCGAGAAGAAGCCGATGCCCACTTGGGGTTCTGACCTCTCGGGCATCCACTTCGACACCATCAAGTACTTCGTCCGGTCGACTGAGAAGCAGGCCCAGACCTGGGATGACCTGCCGGCGGACATCAAGAACACCTACGACCGCCTCGGCATCCCCGAGGCGGAGAAGCAACGCCTGGTCGGGGGTGTGGCCGCGCAGTACGAAAGCGAAGTCGTGTATCACCAGATTCGCGAGGATTTGGAGGAGCAGGGCGTTCTGTTCCTCGACACCGACACCGGGTTGCGCGAGCACGAGGACACCTTTCGCGAGTACTTCGCGTCGGTCATCCCGGCCGGTGACAACAAGTTCGCCGCGCTCAACACCGCGGTGTGGTCTGGCGGCTCGTTCATCTACGTGCCGAAGGGCGTCAAGGTCGACATCCCGCTGCAGGCGTACTTCCGGATCAACACCGAGAACATGGGCCAGTTCGAACGCACCCTGATCATTGCCGACGAGGGTTCCTACGTTCACTACGTCGAGGGGTGCACGGCGCCGATCTACTCCTCGGACTCGCTGCACTCCGCGGTCGTCGAGATCATCGTCAAGAAGAACGCGAGAGTCCGTTACACGACCATCCAGAACTGGTCCAACAACGTCTACAACCTCGTCACCAAGCGGGCGACCGCGGCCGAGGGCGCGACCATGGAGTGGATCGACGGCAACCTCGGGTCGAAGGTGACCATGAAGTACCCCGCCGTCTTCCTCATGGGCCAGCACGCCAAGGGCGAGACGCTGTCCATCGCCTTTGCAGGTGAGGGCCAGCACCAGGACGCTGGCTCGAAGATGGTCCACTGCGCCCCGAACACGTCGTCCTCGATCGTGTCCAAGTCGGTGGCGCGCGGCGGAGGCCGTACGTCGTACCGCGGGCTCGTCCAGATCCAGAAAGGCGCCCACGGCTCGAAGTCCACGGTCCGGTGCGACGCCCTGCTCGTCGATGACATCAGCCGCTCGGACACCTACCCCTACGTCGACGTCCGCGAGGACGACGTCTCGATGGGTCACGAGGCGAGCGTGTCCAAGGTGAGCGAGGACCAGCTCTTCTACCTGATGAGCCGCGGGATGACTGAGGAAGAGGCGATGGCGATGATCGTGCGCGGCTTCATCGAGCCGATCGCGCGTGAGCTGCCCATGGAGTACGCCCTCGAGCTGAACCGGCTCATCGAGCTCCAGATGGAAGGGGCCGTGGGCTAGCTATGGGCGTTACTGACACCCCGGTCGTCGATCGGGGCGCCCTCGTGGCGTCCTTCGACCTAGCGGATCATCCGATCCCGACGGGCCGAGAAGAAGCGTGGCGGTTCACGCCGTTGCGCCGAATCCGTGGTCTGCACGACGGCTCGGCTGTGCCCACTGGTCCCGATGGCCTCGAGGTCTCGATCAACGCCGCCGCCGACGTGATCGTGGAGACCGTCGGTTCGGACGACCCCCGGGTGGGCAGCACTGGTGCCCCGGACGACCGAGTTGAGGCCCAGGTGGTTGCGGGGGCTGACCAGGTTCTCGTGGTGTCCGTACCCCGCGAGTCCGTCGGTGGGACGCCAACCGTGGTCTCACTACGCGGGCTCGGGCTCCAGGGAGCAACCTACTCGCGGCTGCTGGTGGAGGTCGGAGCCTTCGCCGAGGCCGTCATCGTCGTCGACCACACGGGCAGCGGAACCCACGCAACCCTCGTTGAGGTCGTCGTCGGAGACGGCGCGAACCTGCGGTTCGTGTCGTTGCACGACTGGGCGCCGGACGCCGTACACCTCGCACGCCAGCGCTTCCGGATCGGTCGAGACGCGAAGGTGACCGGCTTCAACGCCACCCTAGGTGGGGACCTCGTGCGGGTCTACACCACCGCCACCTACGACGGTCCCGGTGGGGACGCCGACCTGTTCGGTGTGTTCTTCGCCGACGAGGGTCAGCATCTCGAGCACCGATTGTTCATCGACCACGAGGCTCCGAACTGCCGCAGCAACGTGGCCTACAAAGGGGCGCTGCAGGGCAAGGGCGCCCGCAGTATCTGGATCGGGGACGTCCTCATCCGGGCAGCTGCGGTGGGTACGAGCACCTATGAGATCAATCGAAACCTCCTCCTCACCGATGGTGCACGGGCAGATTCGGTGCCCAACCTCGAGATCGAGACCGGGGAGATTGTCGGGGCCGGGCACGCCAGCGCGACGGGTAGATTCGACGACGAGCAGCTCTTCTATCTCCAGTCTCGCGGCATCCCTGAGAGCGAGGCGCGCAGGCTGGTCGTCCGAGGCTTCTTCGCCGATGTCGTGGGTCGCCTCGGGGTCCCAGAGGTCGAGGAGCGGCTGATCGCCGCCATCGAGGCCGAGCTCGAGCGTGCCGAACGGGCGCTCTCATGAGCCCACAGGTCGTAGCCTCACTCAGCGAGTTGGTGTTGGACACTCCCAAACGCGTGGAGCTCGGCGAGCACTCTGTGTGCCTCGTCCGCACTGAATCCGGTGTCCGGGCGATCAGCGACATCTGCAGCCACGCAGACATCTCGCTCTCCGAGGGAGAGGTCGACGGCGAGACCATCGAGTGCTGGTTGCACGGCTCGCGCTTCGACTTGGTCACCGGACGGCCCTCGGGTCTCCCTGCGACTCAACCGATCCTCGTGTTTCCCGTAACCACCGAGGGCGACAGCGTCCTCATTGACGTACCCGCAGACCTCCCTATCCACTGACAGAACCGCCGACCCGAAACCGCTTGGAGCGACATCACATGGCCACCCTCGAGATCCGCGACCTGCACGTCACCGTCGATGCCGACGGCGATGCCCGGGAGATTCTTCGCGGCGTCGACCTGACTGTCCGTGCTGGAGAGACCCACGCCATCATGGGTCCCAACGGCTCGGGCAAGTCCACGCTGGCGTACGCCGTGGCTGGGCACCCCAAGTACTCCGTCGCCAGCGGCAGCGTCACACTCGACGGAGCCGACGTGCTCGCGATGAGCGTGGACGAGCGAGCCCGCGCTGGCCTCTTTCTGGCCATGCAGTACCCCGTAGAGGTCCCTGGAGTCTCGGTCTCGAACTTCCTGCGGACGGCGGCCACCGCCTCACGTGGTGAGGCGCCCAAGTTGCGGCTTTGGATCAAAGAAGTCAAGGAGGCGATGACGGCGCTGGACATCGACCCAGTCTTCGCCGAGCGCAATGTCAACGAAGGCTTCTCAGGCGGGGAGAAGAAGAAGAACGAGATCCTTCAGCTCGAGCTGCTCAAGCCGGCGATCGCCATCCTCGACGAGACCGACTCCGGCTTGGATGTCGACGCTTTGCGCACCGTGTCCGAAGGGGTCAACCGGGTCCGTGCAGGTGGAGAGACAGGCGTGCTCCTGATCACGCACTACACCCGAATCCTGCGCTACATCAACCCGGACTTCGTCCATGTCTTCGTCGACGGACGGATCGTCGAGCAGGGTGGCCCCGACCTCGCGGACCGCCTTGAGGCCGAGGGGTACGAGCGCTATGCGGCGGGGGCAGGGGCGGCTACGGCGTGACCTCAACGGTTGATCTGCTCACCGGGGCCGGGCCGCTGGACCCGGAGCTTCTGCGCGCCGACTTCCCGATCCTGAGCCGAACGGTCCGCGGCGGGAAGCCGCTGGTCTACCTCGACTCGGGTGCGACGTCGCAGAAGCCGCGACAGGTGCTCGATGCCGAGCGTGCCTTCTACGAGCAGCACAACGCGGCGCCGCATCGCGGAGCCCACCAGCTGGCAGAAGAGGCGACTGAGGTCTACGAATCGGCGCGTGAGCGGATCGCTGCTTTCATCGGCGGGCAGACCGAGGAGATCGTCTTCACCAAGAACGCGACCGAGGGCATCAATCTGGTGGCCTATGCGATGAGCAACGCCGCGACGGCAGGGCCAGCCGCGAGCCGCTTCGTCGTCGGGCCTGGAGACGAGATCCTCGTCACCGAGATGGAGCACCACGCCAACCTCGTGCCGTGGCAAGAGCTCTGCAAGCGCACCGGCGCGACGCTCCGTTGGCTCGGTGTCACCGACGAGGGTCGCCTGGATCTGGGCGACCTCGACGTGCTCCTCAACGAACGAACCAAGCTGGTCGCGCTCACCCACCAGTCCAACGTCCTCGGGACGATCAACCCGTTGGTGCCCATCACGACACGAGCGCGTGCCGTGGGGGCTCTGGTGGTCCTCGACGCCTGCCAGTCTGTGCCCCACATGGCTGTCGATGTGACTGCCACCGGAGCCGACTTCGTGGTGTTCTCCGGCCACAAGATGCTCGGTCCGACGGGTATCGGCGTCCTCTGGGGGCGGACTGAGCTGTTGTCCGTACTGCCGCCGTTCCTGACCGGTGGCTCGATGATCGAAACCGTCACCATGGAGGCCGCAACCTACGCCCCCCCACCGCAGCGGTTTGAAGCCGGTGTCCCGATGACGGCTCAGGCCATCGGCTTGGGTGCGGCGGTCGATTACCTCACGACAGTGGGCATGGACTCAATCGCGGCCCACGAGCACCGACTCACCGAGCGAGCCCTCGATGGCCTGGCGGAGGTCGCCGGAGTTCGCGTGATCGGTCCCGCCAACACGACTGAGCGCGGGGGAGCCGTGTCCTTCGTCGTTGACGGAATACACCCGCACGACGTTGGTCAGGTGCTGGATTCTGAGGGTGTCGCCGTGCGTGTCGGACACCATTGCGCCTGGCCTTTGATGCGGCGGTTCTCAGTGCCCGCGACGACGCGTGCGACCTTTTACCTCTACAACACCGACGACGAGATCGACGCGCTGGTGGCCGCTGTGCGCAGTGCTCAGCGGTTCTGGGGGGTGGCGTGATGCAACTGGAGCAGATGTATCAGGAGATCATCCTCGACCACTACCGGCGACCCCATCACCGAGGACTGCGAGAGCCGTACGACATCGAGGTTCACCACGTGAACCCCACGTGTGGCGATGAGTTGACTGTGCGCGTGCTCTTGGACGGCGGCACGGTGAGTGACGTCTCCTATGACGGGCAGGGCTGTTCGATCAGTCAAGCGAGTGCGTCGGTCATGACCGATCTCGTCATCGGGAGGCGCCTGGATGAAGCGCTGGCGGTCCACCAGGAGTTCCTGGCGCTGATGCAGAGTCGCGGCAAGGTTCCCGCCGACGAAGAAGTGCTGGAGGACGCTGTGGCGTTCGCCGGGGTCGCGCAGTTCCCGGCCCGCGTCAAGTGCGCGCTGCTCGGGTGGATGGCATTCAAGGACGCGGCTGTTCAGGCCGCAGCGACGGAGGCACGCACATGACCACGACCAGCGAAGAAGCCCTTACCGAGGCAATGAAGGACGTCGTAGACCCCGAGCTCGGGATCAACGTCGTCGATCTCGGCCTGGTCTATGGCATCACCGTTGATCAGAACCGGGTCGCTACTGTCGATATGACCCTGACCTCAGCTGCCTGCCCGCTGACCGACGTCATTGAGGATCAGACCCATTCGGCGTTGAAGGACCTCGTGGACAGCGTGCGCATCAACTGGGTCTGGATGCCCCCGTGGGGTCCTGACAAGATCACCGACGACGGGCGCGACCAGCTCCGGGCCCTCGGATTCAACGTCTGACCCCCCGTCTCCCCGCAATGGGGTAAATCGCCCCGCCTAGAACCGGGACGAACGTCCCCGTTGTGGGGCGTCAGGTGCTGAAGGTGTCGCAGCGGTCCAGGTCCCCGCTGTCGTAGCCCGTGTAGAACCAGGTCTTGCGCTGCTCCGACGACCCGTGCGTCCAGCGCTCGGGGTCGACCCGCTGCCCGGCGCTGGCCTGGATCCGGTCGTCACCCACGGCCGCGGCGGCGTTGAGCGCCTCATCGACGTCGGCTCGGGTGAGCACGATGCCCTCGCCCTCATCGGCATCCGCGAGCTTCGCCCACACGCCCGCAAAACAGTCTGCCTGGAGCTCCAGACGCACGGACAATGCGTTGGCCTGCTTGGGGTTGCGCTGCTGCTGCTGGCGCATCGCAGGCTCGATGCCGAGCAGTGTCTGCAGGTGGTGCCCCGCCTCGTGGGCCAGGATGTAGGCCTGCGCGAACTCGCCGGTCGCGCCGTACTCGCTCTGCAGCTGCTCGAGGAAGTCCAGGTCGAAGTACATCCGCTCTTCCGGCGGGCAGTAGAACGGACCGACCTGGGAGCTCGCCGTCCCACAGCCCGTGCGGACCGAGCCCGCGAAGAAGACTAGGCCAGGCTGCGCGTACGTGCCTCCGCGTGCGGCGAACTCCTTGGCCCAGGTTGTGTTGACCACGTTGTACACCTTGACCATCCGGCAGTCGAGGTAGGTGTCGATCGCCCCCTCGGTCGAGCAGCGGGCCTTGAGCTCCGCAGCGGACTCGCCGCTCGACCCGTCGGCCAGCGCTCCGCCGGTGAGCTGGTCGGTGTCGAGCGCCCCGTTGGGCAGCTCGCCGCCGCTCAGGACGACGACCAGGACGGTGATGATCAGGGCGACCAGGCCACCGCCACCACCGAGGGTCGCGCCGCGGCCGAGCCTGCCAGAGGACCGTCCAGAGCCCCGCTGGTCGGAGACACCGGACACGTCCACGATGTCGTTGTCGAACTCCATGGCGGGAAGCCTTTCACCTGCGCCGTAAACTGGCCTCATTATGCTCACCGCCAGTGCTCTCGAGGTGCGCGCTGGGGCGCGAGTGCTGGTCGAGCAGACCAGCTTCCGGATCGGCGCCGGTGACCGGATCGGGCTGGTGGGGCGCAACGGTGCCGGCAAGACCACCCTGACGCGCATCCTGGCGGGGGAGGCTCTGCCCGCTGCGGGAAAGGTCACCCGCACCGGTGACGTCGGCTACCTGCCGCAGGACCCCCGCACGGGTGACCTCGAGGTGCTCGCTCGCGACCGGATCCTCGGTGCACGTGGCCTCGATGAGGTCGTTCGGCAGCTCGCCGAGACTGAGGGTCGAATGGCCTCGGCGGACGCGGAGACCGCTGAGGCCGCGATCGAGCGCTACGGGAGACTGCAGGAGGAGTTCGCAGCACGAGGGGGGTATGCCGCGGAGTCCGAGGCTGCGTCCATCGCGTCCAGCGTTGGCCTCCAGGATCGAGTGCTAGCGCAGACTCTTGGCACGCTGTCGGGCGGACAACGGCGACGCGTCGAACTTGCTCGGATCTTGTTCTCTGGGGCCGAGACGCTCCTCTTGGACGAACCGACCAACCACCTCGACGCAGACTCCATCGGGTGGCTGCGGGACTTCCTGCGATCTCACAAAGGCGGATTGATCGTTATCAGCCACGATGTGGGACTCCTGGAGCAGGTGGTCAACAAGGTCTTCGTCCTTGATGCCAACCGAGCCACCATGGACGTCTACAACGTCGGGTGGACCGCCTACCTCCAACAGCGAGAGACCGACGAGCGCCGCCGCAAGCGCGAGCGCACGAACGCCGAGAAACAGGCGACGATCTTGAAGAACCAGGCCGACAAGATGCGCGCCAAGGCGACCAAGGCCAAGGCAGCCCAGGGCATGGATCGGCGGGCCGAACGGTTACTTGCGGGCCTTGCGGACACTCGACGGTCGGACAAGGTGGCCAAGCTCCGCTTCCCGGATCCAGTTCCCTGTGGAAAGACCCCGCTGCGCGCCACGGGGCTGTCGAAGTCCTACGGTTCCCTCGAGGTTTTCACCGACGTCGATCTGGCGGTGGATCGTGGGTCGCGGGTTGTCGTCCTGGGCCTCAACGGCGCCGGAAAAACCACCTTGCTGCGCCTTCTGGCAGAGGTTGAACCCGCCGACACCGGCGCCGTTGAGCCGGGTCATGGACTTCGGTTGGGCTACTACGCCCAGGAGCACGAGACACTGGACACCGAGCGCACGGTCCTCGAGAACCTGCGGACTGCTGCTCCGGACCTACCCGAAGTGGCCGTCCGCAATGTCCTCGGCTCGTTCCTCTTCAGCGGCGATGACGTCGACAAGCCCGCGCGAGTCCTGTCTGGGGGGGAGAAGACCCGGCTGGCGCTGGCAACTCTCGTGGTATCCGGAGCCAATGTCCTGCTTCTGGACGAGCCAACCAACAACTTGGACCCGGCCAGTCGCGCCGAGGTTCTCGGGGCGCTGCGGACCTACGCAGGTGCCGTGGTCCTGGTGACCCACGATGAGGGCGCCGTGGACGCGCTTCAGCCGGAGCGAGTCGTGCTTCTTCCGGACGGGGTCGAGGACTTCTGGAACCCGGACTACCTCGACCTCGTGGCCCTCGCCTGAGTGCTGGGCTGGCACCCACGCAAGGAGTGGGTGATCATGGCAGGCGAGCCGTCTGGGCGGACGCGGATTCCGTTTCTGCTCCTGGGTGGACAAGGAGGAGACATGGCAGACCCCATGAAGGGCCGTCGGATCTCTGGCGGAGAACGCGACACCTTGGGCGCGGAACTACGCAAGAGGTACGAAGCCGGCGCGAGCATTCGACAGTTGGCCGAGGAAACCGGCCGGTCGTACGGTTCGGTGCACGCGTTGCTCATCGGCAGCGGCGCACAGATGCGCAGCCGGGGCGGCGCCACTCGCAAGAAGGTGAAGAAGTAGCCGCAGTCGATCCGGGTGTCCACGTCGATCAGGACGGCCCGGTCCTCACCGTCACCCTGACAGATCCCGCTCGCCGAAACGCGCAACACCCTGGCACTTGGCGCGCGCTTGCGGCGATTGGTGACTCCCTCGCCCCGGACGTACGAGGGGTTCTCCTCCAGTCTGAAGGCTCGTCGTTCTCGGCTGGGCTGGACCGACGGATGTTCACGGTCGAAGGGGTGCCAGGCGAAGTCTCCCTCGCCCATCTCATGACGCACGCAGACCCCGAGTTGGATGCGGCCATCGCGGTCTTCCAGTCGGCTTTCACCTGGTGGCGCCGACCGGAGCTGTTCTCCGTTGCAGCCGTCCAGGGGCACGCGGTCGGAGCCGGCTTTCAGCTGGCTCTGGCTTGCGACCTTCGGGTAGTAGCGCTCGATGCGGAGTTCTCGATGCGCGAGACGTCGTTGGGGCTGGTCCCAGACCTCGCAGGTACCTGGCCCCTGGTCCATTGCGTGGGCTATGCCAGAGCTTTGGAGATCAGCGTCACGGGGCGTTCAGTAGGGGCTGAAGAAGCTGTCCGCATCGGGCTGGCTCACGCGTGTGTCCAAGCCGAGGATCTGCGTCTCCAAGCGAGGGCGCTGCTCGACACGCTGCTCAGCGCACCGCCTGCTGCGGCTGCGGAAACCAAGGCCCTGCTGGAGGGGGCGACTCGGCGCGACTATGACGCTCAACGCGCCGCCGAACGCTCCGCCCAGGTGCGCCGGCTCCGAGAGCTGAGCAGGGAACAACCGGGAGGCTCACATGGTTCCCGTGACATGTCGACATCTCGGGTGTTGCGAGGGACCGAACAAGGGGACAGCCCCGCGTGAGCATGGGTGGGGGACCGTGGGGAGCGCTGCACTCCATGCGTCAGGACAGCACAGTCAAAGAGCAGAAGCTGAAGCCGGGCACCGTACGCCGGATCCTGTCCTTCGCCCGGCCCTACCGTCGCTACATCTTCTGGTTCCTGGTCCTCGTCGTCATCGACGCTGTTCTCGTGGTCGCCATCCCCTTGATCTTTGCTCGGCTCATCGACGACGGCGTCAACGAGGGGAACTCCGCCCTGGTCACGCGCCTGGCCATCCTGGTGGCGATCATCGCGATCATCAGTGCCCTGGTCGGTTTGGTTCAGCGCTACTTCTCCTCGCGCATCGGTGAAGGGCTGATCTTCGACCTTCGGTCACAGGTCTTCGCCCACGTCCAGCGGATGCCCGTGGCGTTCTTCACCCGGACCCAGACCGGCGCGCTGATCTCAAGGCTCAACAACGACGTGATCGGCGCTCAGCAGGCCTTCACGTCGACCCTGTCGGGAGTGGTGTCGAACCTCATCACGTTGGTGCTCGTGACCATCGCCATGCTGGCGCTGTCGTGGCAGATCACCGTTGCCGCGCTAGTGATGCTCCCGCTCTTCCTCGTGCCTGCCAAGTACGTCGGTCGACAGATCCAGGGGCTCACCAGGCAATCGATGCAGGTGAATGCCGAGATGAGCACGATGATGACCGAACGCTTCAACGTGTCCGGGGCCCTCTTGGTCAAACTGTTCGGACGCCCGGCCGAAGAGGACCGAAGTTTCACGAACAAGGCCGGACGCGTACGTGACATGGGGGTCCGGATCGCGATGTCCAACCGGGTGTTCTTCACCGCCTTGACCCTGGTGGCCTCGCTCGCAACAGCTCTCGTGTACGGCGTCGGCGGCAATCTGGTCATCGATGGCACCCTCACCGTCGGAACCTTGGTGGCTCTGGCCGGTCTGCTCGGGCGGCTGTACGGTCCGTTGACCGCCCTGACCAACGTGCGAGTCGACGTGATGACTGCCCTGGTCTCTTTTGAGCGAGTGTTCGAGGTGCTCGACCTGCCTCCGATGATCGACGAGCAGCCGGAAGCGATCGCCCTGGAGCGAGGCCCGCTCACCATCGAGTTCAGCCAGGTGGCTTTCCGCTACCCGACTGCTGACCAGGTTTCCCTGGCGTCCTTGGAATCAGTAGCCGTCCTTGACTCTGCTCCGACTCAACAAGTCCTTCACGACGTGTCGTTCACGGTCGAACCCGGCCAGTTGGTGGCCCTCGTCGGTCCGTCGGGGGCCGGCAAGTCAACGATCACGTCACTGGTCGCTCGCCTCTATGACGTCACGTCCGGGAGCGTTCGACTGGGCGGACATGATGTGCGCGACCTGACCCTTGAGTCCCTCCACGACGTCGTCGGGGTCGTCACCCAAGACGCCCACATGTTCCACGAGACCATCCGCAGCAATCTGCTTTACGCCCACCCGGCAGCAACCGAGCCCGAGCTCGAGACGGCCTGCCAGGACGCCCAGATCTGGGACCTAGTCCTCGCTTTACCCGACGGTCTCGACACCGTGGTCGGGGATCGGGGGTATCGGTTGTCCGGGGGGGAGAAACAGAGACTCGCCCTCGCGCGACTCCTGCTGAAGGCTCCCTCGGTGGTCGTCCTGGATGAGGCCACAGCTCACCTGGACTCCGAGTCCGAAGCGGCGGTGCAGCGGGCCTTGTCTCAGGCCCTCCAGGGCCGTACGTCCCTGGTCATCGCTCACCGGCTCTCGACAGTCCGGGACGCCGACCTCATCTTGGTCGTCGAGGCAGGCTCCATCGTCGAGCGAGGGCGCCATGAGGAGCTGCTGGCCGCAGGCGGCAGCTATGCCGACCTCTATCGGACTCAGTTCGCCAACCAGGAAACCGCGCTCCTGAACTGAGCAAATCGTCTACCCAACGGGTGGCTACGCCTGCTCAGGGCTCGGAGGAGGCTGGTTAGGCGGTGGCCGCTGGGTCGTGACGTCGCGGCGCAGCAGGACAAACCAACCGACGCCGGCGATCACTGCGAAGATGAACCATTGGAAGGCATACACCGTGTGCGAGATGGGCCAGCGGCCGGTGGACGTACTCCCGTCGGGTACGGCCCGCACCAGCTCGGACCCGGTGGCGGTGGGCTGCTCGGTACCGAGCACCACCCAAGCACCGTACGTCGGTTGTCCCGTAAGCGCGGCGATCTCGTCCGGAACGATCCGCTCGACTTGTCCCTCCGGCAGTCCGGAGTCCGTGGTCGGTGGCTCGGGCACGCGCAATCGGCCTTGAATGCTGACGATCCCGGTGGGAACGGTCGGTAGCGCAGCCGGCGTTGCGGCGGTCGAACCAGCGGGGATCCAGCCACGAAGCACCACCAGATCAGGCCCGGCGTCGGTACGCAGCGGCACCAAAACGAGGTAGCCGTTGCTCGACTGGAGGGACCTGTTGCGCACCAGCACCTGGTGGTCAGCGTCGTAGGTCCCGGTCGCAGTCACCGGGCGCCACTGGAGTGCCTCGGCTGGCCGGACACCGGGGCGGCTCAGGGCACTGATGTCCGCTGGTTCGGCGCCGCGGGCACGGTCGCGCAGGCCATCTGACACCGACTGCTGATCGGCTCGACCGAGCTGCCACTGGCCGAGGATTGAAAAGGTGGCGACCATGACGAGAACGAAGATCGTCAGTCCGACCCAGCGGGGACGGGTCGCAACCCTCAGGTGGTCCAGCACCGCACCGACGCTAGTGGTTGGCCGACGCCACGGGAGCGGGGGATGGCCCAGAAATGAAGCAATGCCGGACAGCCACGGGGGGAGCCATCCGGCATCGCATCACGCGAAGTGGTTGGTGACCCTTTCGCGGCCTCCAGGATCTCACGAAACCGTGTCATGGTCCAGACGAAGGGTCTGGGGACGGGGGCGGCAGCTGGCTTCGGTCGGGCCGCAGGAAGATCTCCGGCGGCGGCGGCTCGGTGCGTTCGCGGCCGGCGTTGGCGAACACCACGGCGAGATACGGGAGCAGGATCGCACCAGCGACCAGGGTCCACCGGATCCATCCGGTCGTGACGACGGCGCCGATGAAGCATGCGGTCCGCACACCCATCGAGACGAGGTAGCGCTTGGTCCGCTGGGCTTGGTCCTCGGCGAGACCACGGCCGACTCCGGTGATGCGAAAGACCGGGTCGTCGCCTCCTCCATCTCGAGCCACAGGACCACGGTACGTCTGCGAAGCTCGTAGGGCGACCGCGCGGGTGCGACACCAAGCAAAACCCGCGGAGAACAGCCAGTTTGCTCGCCGCAACGCTTCGGACCGGCATGATCGTCACATGACCAATCGCACCTACCGAGTCTCCGAGCTCGTCGGCACCTCTCCGGAATCCATCGACGACGCCATTCGCAACGGCGTGCGTCGTGCCTCCCAGACCTTGCGGCACCTCGACTGGTTCGAGGTCACCGAAATTCGTGGTCAAGTGACCGACGGAGAGGTCCAGCACTTCCAGGTCGGATTGAAGATCGGCTTCAGACTGGAGGATGCCGAATAGGCCCGAATAGGCGGGGACACAACGCCTAGAAGGCCTGGCTGACCGACGACATATTGAATTCACTCACTCGCACGGCCGGCATCGCTGTGCGGGTGAAATAGTCGCTCCATTCGCGCGGCAGACAATCGATGGTCTCCGTGGCGGCTTCGATCCGGCCGAGCAGGTCAACCGGGCTCTCATTGAACCGAAAGTTCGTGACGGTTCCGACGACTTCCCCGCCCTCGACCAGGTGGACCCCGTCCCGGGTGAGACCAGTGAGAAGCAGGGTCTGCGGGTCCACTTCCCGGATGTACCACAGGCACGTGAGGAGGAGGCCGCGGTCGGTGGTCGCAACGAGCTCGTCCACCGACCCCGCTCCCGCGGCGTCCTCGAGGATGAGGTTGTCGATCGCTGCTGTGACTGGCAGCCCGGTCAGTTCCGAGGTGTGTCGCGTCTGAAGGAGCGCGTTGAGTTCACCGTCACGCACCCAATCGGTGCGGGTCAACGGAAGGCCCGTGTCGAACACCGACGAGGCCGATGATGACGCCGTTTCGACGACGAAGGGAGCGCAGCGGACTCCGGCCCTGGCGGGGTCGGAAAACAGCGTCAACGGGCGGTCGGTGAGCCGCTCGCCCACGCGGGTGCCCCCTCCGGGCCGGCTGAAGACGGTGCGGCCCTCGTGCGCGTCGCGCGCCGCCATCGTCCAGTACGCATAGATCATCAGGTCGGCAAGAGGTCCAGGCGGCAGGATCGTGTCGTAGTGACCGGCCTCGAGCGTGATCTGTCGATCGAACCAACCGAGGCGCCGCACGATCTCGGCATCCAGGGCCGGCACATCGACATCGGAGAAGTCCCGGGTGGCGGTGCCCACCCACGTCGAACGGCTCCGGTTGTGGGACTTGCCGGTGATCTCGACCTTGCCCGTGGGCTGATCGTGTCTCAGGCGAAGGCCGGTCGACGTCGCCACGTAGGTCGTAGCGAGCTCGTGCTCCGCGTATCCGAAAAGTTCCCGGCCCTCTGCGCGCGCCCGTTCCAGGCTCTCACCCAGCGCCGGGGAAAACCCCTCGAACAGTGCGGATGACGTGACATTCGCCGGGGCATCCCACGGGCCTGAGTCGGGGGATGTCGATACCAGCGCCCGCGCGTCCTCGGCGGGGCCGTCCTCGCGGGCGGCATTCTCAGCGCGGCCGACGATCTCGGCGATCGTGTCCGCGTCGATCCGGGTTGTCGAGATCACGCCCGCGGCGGTCCCTTCTGCGCCGTCGACGGTCGCTACGACAGTCAGCGACCTGGCCCGAGACAGGCCGTTTGTGGTCAGAGTGTTCCCCGCCCACCGGAGGTTGGCTGTGCTGCTCTCGGTGACGATGACGACGCAACCATCCACAGCACTGGCAGCGAGCGCGCGCTCGGCAATCTCCTGTGGGCTGATGCTGGCGCTCATCGGCCGCCCTCCTGAACGGTGTTGAGGATTCGTACTCCGGCAAAGACCGCCGCGGGACACCCATGGCTCACGGACGCGACTTGGCCGGGCTGGGCCTTTCCGCAGTTCAGCGCACCCCCCAGGACGTAAGTCTGTGGGCCGCCCAGTGCTACGAGTGATCCCCAGAACTCGGTGGTCGTCGCTTGGTAGGCGACGTCCTTTACCTGCCCGGCGAGCTGCCCATTCTCGATCCGGTAGAACCGCTGCCCGGTGAACTGGAAGTTGTAGCGCTGCATGTCAATCGACCAAGACTTGTCACCGACCACGAACAGGCCGCGCTCGACACCGGCAATGAGCGCCTCGGTCGTCGGGCCGTCCGGCGCAGGCTGCAGCGAGACGTTCGGCATCCGTTGGACCTGAACGTGACTCGCCGAGTCGGCGTAGGAGCAGCCGTTGGACCGCGGGTACCCCTTGAGCGCCGCCATAGACCGGTCCAGCTGGTAGCCGACGAGCACACCGTCCTTTACGAGGTCGAACTGCTGTGCTGCCACACCTTCGTCGTCCCACCCCACCGTCGACAGGCCATGCTCGACCACTCGATCGCCGGTCACGTTCATCAGGCTGGAGCCGTACTGCAAACTGCCGAGTTGCTCGTACGTCGCGAACGATGTGCCGGCGTAGTTCGCCTCGTAGCCGAGCACCCGGTCGAGTTCGGTAGCGTGCCCCACGGACTCGTGGATCGTGAGCCACAGGTTGGATGGGTCGATGACCAAGTCGTACACGCCGGCTTCCACCGACGGCGCCAGGAGTTTTTCGCGCAAGAGCTCGGGCAGTTCGGCTAGCTCGGAGTCCCAGTCCCAGCCGTCCCCCCTGAGGTACTCCCAGCCGCGCCCAACTGGTGGCGCCAAAGTGGTCATGGTCTCGAAGGCGCCGGATGCAGGGTCGATGGCCACCGCCGTCAGCTCGGCAGACACGCGCACCCGCTGTTGCGTGGTGTGGGTGCCGCCGAGGTCGGCGAGGAAGGTGTTCTCCTTGATCGCGTAGAACCGGCCGTCCACATGGTCGACGCAGTCATCGTCGAGCAACCGCCTGCTCCACTCGGCCAGAAGCTCGATCTTCTCCGCATCGTGGATGGCAAACGGGTCGATCGCGTAGGAGGACACATGGCCCCCGGTGTGGCTGGGCTCGGGAGCCAACTCGACCCGCTCGGTCGACAGTGGTCGACTGACCTGAGCCAGCGCCACCGCGTCCTGCGCGGCGCGCGCAGCCCCCTCGGGGGTGAGGTCCATGGTCGAGGCAAAACCCCAGGCCCCGTCGTGGACCACACGCACCCCTATCCCGAGATCCTCGGCGTCGTTAGCTCCCTCGAGATGCCCGTCCCGCAGGCGTACCAACTCGCTCCGAAGGCGCTGCACGCGCACGTCCGCGTGTTCGACGCCAAGTCTGCGCGCGCGGTCGAGAGCTGCGGCACCTAGGGCGTCCAGGGGTAGTGCGAGGAAGTCCTCGTCGACGGCGTGTTCGGTCGTCATACTGCTCCCGGAAAGTCGACGCTGGTGGAGCCGGATGTTGGGTTGAGGAGGAGCTTCCCGGTGGTCCTGCGGGCGAGCAGGTCCTCATGGGCGCGCCGGACCTCTGCTAGGGGGCAGACCCCGCCGATGACGGCGCGAAGTTCCCCGGCGGCCAACCGAGCCAGGAGGTCGTCCATGGCGGTGTGCAGCAGGGCCGGTCGAGTGAAACAGTGCGCCAGCCAGAAACCGATCACCGCTCGTGACTTCGCCATCAGTTCACCGCTGGTGACAGGCTTCGCAGGCTGCCTCGAGGCCATGCCGTAGGTCACCAGTCGCCCAAAGGGCGCAAGTGCCCGAAGGCTCTCGTCGAAGACCGCTCCGCCGGTCATCTCCAGGACAACGTCGACAGGTGCGCCCTCGTTTGCCTCGCGCAAGCGGGCGGCCAGACCCTCAGCGTCCGGCGACACGGCCACGTCGGCGCCGAGGTCGAGGGTTAGTTGGCGTTTCTCCTGCGTCGAGGCCGTGGCGATGACCCGGCCGGCGCCCCACGCCTTCGCAAGCTGAACGGCGAGGGTGCCTACACCGCCGGCTCCGGCGTGGACGACCACGGTCTCCCCGGCCATCAGATGGGCGCTCGTGCGCAGGAGGTGCCACGCAGTCGTGCCCTGGAGGACTACGGCCAGTGCCGCTCCGTCCGTGACCGTGTCAGGGACGTCGAAGCACAGAGCCGGATGAACAACAGCCTTCTCGGCGTAGCCCCCGCCGGACACCAGGGCAACCACTCGTCGGCCGTCAGCCGTACGCCCCACGACCTCCGCTCCCGGCACCAAAGGCAATGTCTGGGCCGCGAGATAGGAGTTCTCGATCTGGTGAGTGTCGGCAAAGTTGACTCCCGCTGTCGTCACCTCGAGCAGCAGGGAACCCGGTTCGGGAATCGGATCTGGAAGCTCGACGAGCTCGAGTACTTCGGGGCCGCCGAAGCGGTGGATCTGGATGGCGCGCACCCCTGGACCCTAACGGGGGCGGCGGACGCGCTAGCGTCGACTCGGCGCGTCCGAAGGTCGAACGCGTCCTCGAGCACTGGAGGTCAGGTGGGTCGCGTAGCGCTGGTCACCGGAGGCAACCGAGGCATCGGTCTGGCGATCGCGCTCAGGCTGACGGAGGATGGTCACACGGTGGTGGTGACCTCTCGGTCGGGAGACGCCCCGCACGGGCTCACCGCCGTGGCCTGCGATGTGACCGACCAGGCGTCGGTCGATGCAGCCTTCGACCGCATCGAAGCCGAAGTTGGGCCGGTCGAGATCCTGGTCGCCAATGCCGGCATCACTCGCGACACCTTGCTCTTGCGGATGTCCGAGGACGACTTCGCGGCGATCCTCGACACCAACCTGACCGGAGCATTCAGGGTGACGCGTCGAGCGAGCAAAACCATGCTTCGGGCTCGCTGGGGTCGGTTGATCTTTGTTTCTTCGGTGGTCGGCCTCCTGGGCTCGGCTGGGCAGGCGAACTACGCCGCGTCCAAGGCGGGCCTCGTGGGTTTCGCTCGCTCGTTGACCCGCGAGCTTGGGAGCCGAAGCATCACGGCCAATGTGGTGGCTCCAGGCTTCGTCGATACAGACATGACGGCGGCTTTGAGCGACGCCCAACGCTCGGTGATCCTCGCTCAGGTTCCGCTCGGTCGATATGCATCGCCGGCGGAGGTGGCGGCCGTCGTGGCCTTCCTCGCGTCGGACGAGGCTGGTTATGTCAGCGGTGCTGTCGTTCCCGTAGACGGCGGCCTAGGAATGGGGCACTAGCAGATGGCCGGAATCCTCGAAGGCAAGCGCGTCTTGGTCACAGGCGTTCTGACCGATGCTTCCATCGCTTTCCATGTCGCACGCCTGGCCCAGGAGCAGGGCGCACAGGTGGTTCTGACGGGCTATGGCCGGATGTCGCTCGTGCAACGCATCGCCCGGCGACTCCCTACGCCTGCGCCGGTGATCGAACTCGATGTCACGAGCGAAGAAGACCTCGCCGGCCTCCCGGGGCGCGTGGGCGAGCACATGGACGGCATCGACGGCGTACTGCACTCGATCGGCTTCGCACCGGAGTCTGCGCTCGGCGGCAACTTCTTGAAGACCACCTGGCCCGATGTCGCCACCGCGGTTCACGTGTCCGCGTTCTCGCTCAAGGCCCTCACCATGGCCTGCCTGCCCATGATGTCCTCAGGCAGTTCGGTCGTCGGGCTGACCTTTGATGCGACCGTTGCTTGGCCGAAGTACGACTGGATGGGTGTCGCCAAGGCCGCCTTCGAGTCGACGTCGCGCTATCTCGCTCGTGACCTCGGGGACCAGGGTATCCGGGTGAACTTGGTGGCGGCGGGACCGATCAAGACCATGGCAGCCCGCTCGATTCCCGGATTCAGCGACTTCGAAGCAGTGTGGGCGTCTCGCGCCCCGATTGGCTGGGACCTCGACGACCCCACTCCCGCTGCTCAGGGATGTGTGGCCTTGCTGTCCGACTGGTTCCCGAAGACGACCGGCGAGATCGTCCACGTTGACGGAGGGGTGCACGCCATGGGTGCCTGACGGCGCCCTGGGCACAGTTAGGCTCCGGCCCATGACTGCGCTAGTCGAGCTGAGAGTCCTCGACGGCCCGAATCTGTATGTCTCCCGGCCGGCAGTCAAACTGACCCTCGACGCCACGGTCCTTGTGGGACTTGCCGAGGAGACCGTTCTTGGGATTGCCCGTTCGGCCGGGCTGTCCGGGTCGCGGCCCGGCGAGCCACATTCGGGTCAGCGTCAACGTTTCGCTCTTCGCCTGCTCGTCCACATCACCCGCCAGGTGGCCGCTGCGTCGGGAACGAATCGGCTGGCTGTCCGGGCCCGCCCCGGCAGGGACATCGACCAACTCATTCTTGCCTATCCCTGGCGTCGCCGCGGCCGGGCAGAAGCCTTGGCTCATGCCGTGGTCGGTGTGCTTGATGACCTGGCGGAGCGGCCGATGGATGAGCTCATCGCCGAGGCAGGACACAACGTGCTCGCCGCTGAACCAGGTCTCCCTCCGGACTTGCCGCAACCAAGGATTCCTGTGGTGTCCATCACGGGCACCAATGGGAAGACGACGACCACGAGGATCCTCGCGCACCTGTGCATGACGGCGGGTCGCTCGACGGGATGGACGAGCACCGATGGGGTCTACGTCGACGGTCAACTTATCGAAGCAGGGGACTGGTCGGGTCCGGGCGGTGCCCGTCTGGTCTTGGCCCAGCCCGTCGATGTTGCCGTGCTCGAGACCGCGCGGGGAGGGCTGCTCTTGAGGGGGATGGGAGTGGCTGCCAACGACGTTGCCATCGTGACGAATGTTTCGGCCGACCATCTGGGTCTCCAAGGAATCGACACCGTCGACCAGCTCGCTGAGGTCAAGGCGGTGGTCACCAGGGTGACCCGACCGCAGGGGTGGGTGGTTCTCAATGGTGAAGACCCACGGGTCTTCGCCATGCGGTCAGGAATCCGCGCCCGAACCTGGGTCTTCGCCCTCTCACCCGACAGTCCGGCCATTCGCCAGACCCTCAACGAGGGGGGCCGGGCCGTGACCGTACTCGACGGTGATCTGGTGGTCCTGGGAGATCGCACGGCTGACCCTGACCATCTGATGTCCATCGCGGACATCCCGGTCACCCTCGCCGGCCTGTCGCCCCACAACATCGCCAATGCTTTGGCCGCCGTTGCAGCGGCGTTGGCCCTGAATCTGCCACGACCAGCGATCACGGCAGGTCTCGCGAGCTTCGTGCCCGACGTTGCGCACAACCCGGGCCGGATGAACGTCTTCGAGCTGGACTCGGTCTTGGTCGTCCTGGATTTCGCGCACAACCCGGAGGGGCTCGAGGCGCTGCTTGGTGTCGCGGACGGGCTGCGCTTGCCTGGGTCCAACGTTCGGCTGGCGCTCTCCGGCGCCGGCGACCGGCGCGACGAGGATCTGGTTCAACTCGGAGCGTTGGCCGCTCAACAGGCTGACGACGTCATCTCTGTTCGCTCCCCGATGTACCTCCGTGGACGCACCCTTGGCGAAGTCCAGGCGCTCTTCGACGAGGGGGCGAAGTCAGTGGGGCACAGCGATTTCCCTACCTCCGATGGAGAGGTCGTGGCCCTGATCGCACTCGTTGAGCGGTCGGCGCCAGGAGACGTCATCGCTTTCATGTGTCACGGCGAACGCACCGAAGCCCTCGCTTGGCTCGCCGCTCGGCAGGCAGCATCCCTGCTGCCCCTTGCCCTGAAGCGGCGTGTGAGCGAGGTCCGGACAGCTCGTGGAACCGAATAACTCAGCCGTGTGCTCCGGGCTGAGCGATGTGAGATCGCCGCTCGAGTTCTTCGAGAACGGCTCCGTGCTTGTCGACGCAGATCACCAGGATGTCGCCCGGATTGGCCAGCGTCAGTGCATGCCGAACGGAGTCGAGCTCATCGATGACGATCTCAGTCGACCGGCAGCGGGCGCCCTCGGACATGGCAGCGCGCACGCCTTCGTCGACGCGATCTGAGGTCTCGCCTCGTTCGCGCCCGCGAAGTGCTGCATCCTCGCGAACAATGATCGCGTCGAAGTGCTGTGCCGCGACTCCGCCGAGCTCGCGCATGTCGTCATCACGGCGGTCACCGGCGGTGGCGATAACCCCGATGCACCGGTGTCGTTCCAGGTCCGGTCCGGCATCGCGATCTTCGGCCAACCGGTCGACGAAGTCCCCTAGCGCGCGCATTCCGTGAGCGTTGTGGCAGTAGTCGATGAACACCGTGACGCCGTTCACATCGAGTTCGTTGAGTCTCCCCGGGGAGAGGTAGTACGACGTCGTAAAGGTGCGCAGCCCTTGCCGGATATCGTGAAGCGGCGCGCCGGCTGCAAAGGCTGCCCCCGCCGCCGCCATGGCGTTGGCGACGTTGAAGCGGGCTTTGCCGCCGAAGGTGGCGGGCAGGAGGTGTGTCCATGCCAGGGGCATGGATCGTCGACCGTGCCGAATGACGATCCGCTCGCCCAGGTCGCCGCGCTCCAGGACCACAGCCCGTCCTCCGCGACGGCAGTAGTCGTCGATGAGTTCCATCGTCTCGGATCCAGGCTCGGCCATCGAGAACCAGACGACTCGCCCCGAGGGTGCCTTCCGTCTCATCGCGCGGACCAGAGGGTCATCCGCGTTGAGCACGGCGAACCCGTCGCGGGGAACCGCCTCGACCACGACAGACTTGACCTCGGCGAGCTGCTCAAGGGTATCGATCCCGCGCATTCCGAGGTGGTCGGCCGCGACGTTGAGAACGACGGCAATGTCGTTGCGCTGGTAGCCCAAGCCCTCCCGAAGGATTCCCCCTCGGGCTACTTCGAAGACCGCGAAGTCGACGCGCGGATTCTGCAGCACCATTCTTGCCGATTTCGGGCCGGAAGCGTCCGCCCGGATGACGAGTCGTTCGTCGATGACGACCCCGTCGGTAGAGGTCATGCCGACCTTGCGGCCCAACCCCTTGAAGATGTGAGCGATCATCCGCGAAGTAGTCGTCTTCCCGTTAGTTCCGGTGACGGCGACGATGGGGATACGGCTTGGCGACCCCGGCGGGAACAACAGGTCGACGACCGGCTTGGCGACGTACTGCGGCTCACCGATCGTCGGGTGGGTGTGCATACGAAAGCCGGGTGCGGCATTGACCTCGCAGATCGCGCCCCCGGTCTCGCGGACTGGCTCTGCAATATCGGGGGAGATGAAGTCGATACCCGCAACATCGAGTCCCACGACCCGAGCGGCCTCCTCAGCGATCTCGATGTTGTCCGGGTGCGCCTCAAAGGTCCGGTCGATCGAGATTCCGCCTGTCGACATGTTGCCCGTCAGAGTGAGCTTGACCATGGTCGACTCAGGGACGACGCTCTCCATCTCGAGGCCCTGCTCCCGTACGAGCGCGATGGCTTTGTCGTCGATCGTGATTCGGGTGAGGACTTTTTCGTGGCCCACGCCACGTCGAGGATCTGCATTGGTGTCGTCGACGAGCTGCCGGACGGTCCGCGTGCCATCGCCAATCACGTGGGCCGGCACCCGCTCCGCGAGAGCCACCATGCGTCCACCAACGACCAGCACCCGATAGTCGCGGCCAGTCACGAAGCTCTCGACGATGACCCAACCGCGGCGTGACTGGTCCTCGGCGATGGGGAATGCTGCCCGGACGGCCTCCTCGTCCTGCAGGTCTAGGCAGACTCCGCGGCCGTGATTGCCATCCAGCGGTTTGCACACCACCGGGTAGCCGATCCGGCGAGCGGCTTCAACCGCGCGGTCAGCTGAACGGACAGACTCGGACTTCGGCACCGGCAGCCCGGCCGCAGCCAAGAGTCGGGTCGTCAGGTCTTTGTCCCCAGCAATGTCGACGGCCAAGGCCGAGGTACGGGAGGTCATCGTGGCCCGAATTCTTTGGGCGTGGACGCCTTGCCCGAGTTGGACGAGGGAGTACTCGTTGACACGAAGCCATGGGATGTCCCGGGCCACGGCCTCGTCGATGATCGCTTGCGTCGACGGGCCGAACGCGGTGCGCTCGGCGCCCAGCAAGAAGTGCTCGAGCTCGTGGTCGAAGGCAAAGTCCGGATCCGGTTGAACCAGGTGATTGACCAGCCGTACGGCTAGCCTGCCGGCTGCGAGTCCGACGCGCTCATCGGTGTAGCCATAGACCACGTTGTAGCGGCCCGGCTGCCCGGGGACCCCTCGGGTCTTACCCCTCCGAATGTCAAAACCAGCCTCGTGCTGGAGCTGAAGGGCCGCATGCTCGGCGACGTGACCGAGCCAGGTACCTTCGCGCAGCCGCTCGAGAAAGCCCCCCCGACGGCCCCGCGAGCAGGAGTGGTCGGCAATCCCCGGGAGAGTTTCGAGAAGGCCGTCCACAAAACCCGGGAGGCGGTCCGTCGGATAGTTCTCGAGGGAGCCCAGATCGACCACCAGATGGATCGACTCGTCATAGGACCAGATGTTCGGCCCGCGGTACACCCGGGTCTCGGTGATCTGGAGATCGGGTTGCGCTTGGCCGGAAGTCCGCTCGGTCACAGGGTGCTCTCTCTCCAATTGCTCGCGATGGACTGAGCCGATCAGGTCGCTTGATCGGTCTTGCGCTTGGCGCGGCGTGCGGCGACGCGCCGTACGTCAGCGGCCGTGGCTACCAGGTCTACGGCCTCGCCGGGGTGGGTCCCTGCTACCACGTCCATGAGTCGGCGGTCCACAAGGTCGAAGCGGCTACCAGCCGGGAGCACGTGCAAGATGGCGCCGGACACCAACAAAGGCTGGCTGCGGCTGGCACTCGCCGCGCTGGTGATCGCCCGGCCGCCGTCGACCAAGAAGACCGATCCTCGCCCGATCACCTCGAGTACACGCCCCCCCGACACGACCGCTGCGGTGTCCTCGTCAACGCCGAGTCCGAGCAGGGATGGCGATTGCGCCACGAGGGTCAAGAGCCGGCCATGGCGGTTGCGCTGATCGAAGTGCTGGTCGACGACGACCTCGGAGAGCAGGCCGAGACCACGAGCCAGTTGGGCGATGCGGTTCTTTGGAGTCGCGCCGGCAGCGCCGAAGGCAATCATGTGCTCGCTCATGACGCTGGCCCCGGCCGAGGTCCCAGCAACGGTACGACCGTCCAGGTGCAGCGCCCGGATCGCATCACCGAAGGCCGTGCCTGTGATGGTCTGGGACAGCTTCATCTGGTTTCCACCGCTGAAGAAGACGGCAGAGACCTGCCCAAGAACCGCAGCCAGGCCAGGATCGTCAGCTTCCTCGCGGGTTCTCGGCGACACCGATACCACTTCAGCCGCGCCGAGCCCTTGGAACACCGTGTCGTACAGCCTGGCTACCTCCGGGCCGAGGGAACTCGCGGTCGCGCAGACAGCGATTCGGGCCTGGGGCCCGCCGGCGAGTTCGACGAAGCGAGCCAGGACTCTCGAGCGGCCGATCTTGTCCTCTGCTCCACCGATGACGACGAGAGTTCCCGCTGGCACCAGGCTGAGCGAGCTCGAGGGCATCGGCGCAGCGTATCCGGCGGCGACCATGAGGGTGAGACACGGGCCATTCCTCGGGCCGGGCCACACCCGGCCCGTTGCGCGCGGCATGATGAACCCGTGACTCCTGCCCACCAACCTCCTGAGCGACGGCTGATCGTCTTGCGACACGCTAAGTCGGACTGGCCGGCCGGGGTGCCCGACAAGGATCGGCCGCTCGCCAAGCGCGGGCTCCGGGACGCGCCGGCTGCGGGTCGGTGGTTGGGGGAGCACATCGGCCGGCTCGACCTCGTCGTTCACTCAGATGCACGTCGGACCCAGGAGACGTGGGAGACCGTGGAGCCCGCCCTGCGGGCAGCCGGTGGGAATGCGACCGAAGTACGGTCCTCGGGCCGCGTGTACGACGCCGATGTCGGGACCCTGATCGAGGTGCTTCGCGCAGTCCCTGATGATGTCGGGACCGTCCTCCTGGTGGGCCACAACCCAGGGGTCCAGGATCTGGTGGTCGAACTCGCCGGCCCTCGTTCGGAGTCCGGCGCCGCCTTGGCCGCAGCCAAGTTCCCGACGTCGGGTCTTGCAGTTCTCAGTGTGGCGGGGCCCTGGTCAGGTCTCGGACCACACGGAGCTAGCCTCGATGACTTTGTCGTTCCGCGCGGCTGAGATTCTCATGGAGCAGTCGCGCGCACGCGGGGTGCACGTGTTTCCAGTCCAGCCTCCGCATCAGCCGCCTCGACTTCGTCCCGAGTGATCCCCAACAGATAGAGAATTGCGTCGAGATAGGGGAAGTTCACTGACGCGTCAGCTGCCTCCTGGACGACCGGTTTGGCGTTGAAAGCCACGCCAAGACCCGCCAGTGCGAGCATGTCGAGGTCGTTTGCGCCGTCACCGATGGCCACAGTCTGGGTGATGGGGACTCCGGCGAGCCGGGCGAAGCGCACCAGTGCGTCGGCTTTCCCCTGTCGGTCGACGATGTCGCCGACCAACCCACCAGTGAGCAAGCCGTCAACGATCTCCAGAGTGTTGGCCGCGGAGTAGTCGATCTCGAGGTCAGCCACCAGATCATCCGTGACCTGGGTGAAACCGCCGCTGACGATGGCGAACTGGTACCCAAGCCGTTTGAGGGTGCGTACCAGCGTGCGCGCTCCTGGGGCGAGGACCACGCCTGCACGGACCCGGTCCAGGGCGGAATCGGGCAACCCGGCGAGGAGCGACACGCGGGCCCGGAGCGCCGATCCGAAATCCAGGTCTCCGCGCATGGCGGCGGACGTGATGAGGCTGACTTCCGCGAGGCAGCCCGCCTCCGCGGCCAAGAGCTCGATGACTTCACCCTGGATCAGGGTGGAGTCCACATCCATGACGACCAGTCGCTTGGCGCGCCGGTGCAGTCCGCTGCGCTCAACAGCAATGTCTATCGCCAGTTTCGCCGCCTCGGCAGCCAGACCGGAGCGCAGTTCATCGGGGTCGGCCCCCGACACCTCCAGTTCGATGGCGGTGACCGGATAGGGCGCGAGCCGCACGATTCGGTCGATGTTGGCGCCCAGTGCCGCGATGCGACCGGTGACGCCGGCCACATCCTCGGGCCGGAGGGGATGCCCCAATACGACGACGTGAGATCGGTGGGGTCGAAGTGCATCGAGTTCGGCGTCACCCTCGCCGTCCCCCTCGGAGACCTCCAGGCGCATCCCCAGCTCATCGGCCACCGGTTGAGCGAGGCGACGAACATGGTCTCCCGCCCCGCTACCGAGCAGCACGCCGAGGACAAGCTGACCCCGGATGACCACCTGCTCGACGTCGAGAACAGCCGCGTCCATTCGCGCCAATGCTGCAAACAGTCGCGTGGTCACGCCGGTTCGGTCTGGGCCAGTAAGTGTGAGCAGGGTGGTCGTCGGAGGCTGATTCATGACCCCCGCAACCTACCGGGGGAGTGGACCGCGGCTCGGGGCGCCTTCGTTTGGGGAGTTGTGGGCGGCGACGATGGCCAGCCGAGCCGTCCGGCCGACGGCAGCGAGCCGTTCCCGGCGAGCGCCGATTTCGGCAGCGGACACCGCGGCGCCGGTGCCCTTCCCAGCCAAGGTGACCACAGCGATCAGCCAGTGGGCACGTCGGAGGACTTCTCGGGCCCGGTCGGAGTAGCCCGGCGCCAACTCATCGCCTAGCCGCGCGCGCACTCGCAGTCCGGACAGGGTGGCCGCGGTCGCAGGGTCCATGCCTCCGACATCCAGGTCGGCAAGGGCGACCGTGGCCTCCCGGACTGCTGTTGCGAGCGCCCGGTCAGCGTCAGCCAGGCTGAGTCCTCGCGGCGGAGTCGGTTGGGCGCCAAGCCACCGCCAGCGCACCAGCTCGACAGCTGACCGATGCCGTGCTTGGTCGCTGTGATGCCTGGTCACGGTTGGCACAAGACCCCCCGTGAGCCCGTCGAAGAGGACTGCTTCACCTGCTGCAAGCGCCTCGACGTTGAAGTCAAGCGGCCCTGGCAGACCGCTGACGTCCCCCGGCACGGGCAGAGCAAGGCGGAACCCGACGGCTCCTGCGACTATCAATCGCCCCATGGCGACCGTAAGGCTGACGTCGTCCCCGCTCGGGAGTCCGTCGACGCGATGTGCCGTGTCACCGCCAACGACCCTTTCGGCGGCCTCGTCCAAGCTCGTCCAGCCGCCAACCAGTGCATTTCCCCAAGCCACCAGGCGCCCAGCACGAGTAGGGGGAAGGTCTCCGACAGGCATCGCCTCAGCCTACGACCGGCCGCCGGATAGGTTGGGCCGCGTGAGCGATGAAGTGCTGCGTCTGAGTGGCGTCAGTGTCGTTCGGGGCTCCTCGACCTTGCTCGACAACGTGAGTTGGACGGTCCGCGAGGGCGAGCGCTGGGTTGTGCTCGGGCCCAACGGCGCAGGCAAGACGACCCTCCTCGGGGTTGCCGCCACGAACACCTTCCCGAGCAAAGGGTCGGTCGACGTTCTCGGCGAACGCCTCGGCCTCGTCGATGTGTTCGAGCTGCGCCCGAGGATCGGACTTGCCTCAGCGGCGTTGGCCGACCGACTTCCAGCCGAGGAGCGGGTGCTCGACATCGTCCTCACGGGAGCCTGGGCCATCACCGGGAGATGGCGGGAGGCGTACGACGAGACCGACACCCAACGTGGCCAACGACTGCTGCATCAGGTGGGAGTGAGCCATCTGATCAGCCGAGCGTTCGGCACCCTTTCGGAGGGCGAGCGCAAACGCGTGCAGATCGCCCGTGCACTGATGGCTGACCCAGAGCTGCTTCTGCTCGACGAACCCGCGGCGGGGCTGGACCTCGGTGGACGTGAGGATCTTGTCGGCCGCCTGGATCGACTCGCCAGCGATCCGCTAGCACCCGCGATGGTGTTGGTGACGCATCACGTCGAGGAGATTCCGCCCGGCTTCACGCATGCACTGCTTATGCGTGATGGTCGAGTGGTCGCCGCCGGGCCGGCTGCTGGAGTGCTCACGGAGATGGCGCTTTCCGTCACGTTCGGTCTCCGCCTTCGGTTGAATCGTCGTGACGGCCGTTGGTGGGCGCGGGCGAGGTGAAGAACAAAGAGAGCGGTGTTCCGGAAGCACGTTTCAAATCGTCCGCTCGTGCCTAAGATCAAGTCGTGGACTGGATCTGGTGGGTGGTGGCGGCCCTCGTCTTCTTTGCGATCGAGATGGTGTCGCTGGACTTGATCTTCATCATGATTGCCATCGGATCGTTGGCAGCCGCGCTCGCGTCGGCGCTCGGGGCTCCCGTGGTGGTACAAGCCCTCGTTGGCGGCCTCGTCGCCCTCCTGCTCATTTTCGCAGTACGACCGATCGCTTTGCGCCATCTCCACCCGGCACGGGAGATTATGACCGGGGCTGCTGCCCTCATCGGCTCAACAGGTTTGGTCCTCGAGCGGATCGATTCCCGGGACGGCAGGGTGCGTCTCGCAGGTGAGGTCTGGTCTGCTCGTTCGTTCGACCCCGACCGCTCATTTGAGCCCGGGGACACCGTCGACGTCGTGCGCATCGAAGGCGCAACAGCCGTCGTCAACCTTTCGGAGTCCAAGTGACGGTGTATGTGTCCGTGTTCGTCGCGGTCCTCGTCCTTCTGCTCGTCCTTCTCACTCTTGCGCGGACCATTCGGATCGTCCCGCAGGCGCGGGCCGGCATCGTGGAGCGGCTCGGTCGGTATCACCGGACTCTGAACCCGGGCCTGTCGATTCTGGTTCCTTTCATCGACAACCTCAAACCTCTGATCGATATGCGCGAGCAAGTCGTCAGTTTTCCCCCGCAGCCGGTCATCACCGAGGACAACCTCGTGGTGAGCATCGACTCGGTCATCTACTTCCAGGTGACGGACCCGAAGGCCGTGACCTACGAAATCGCAAACTACATCCAAGCCATCGAGCAATTGACCGTGACCACGCTTCGTAACGTCGTCGGAGGTATGGACCTCGAGGAGGCGCTGACCTCGCGCGACACCATCAACGCGGCCTTGCGTGGCGTCCTGGATGAGGCAACGGGCAAGTGGGGAGTCCGCGTCAATCGGGTAGAGATCAAGGCTATTGACCCGCCTCCCTCGGTTCAGGAGTCGATGGAGAAGCAGATGCGCGCGGAACGCGAGAAGCGCGCGACGATCCTCACCGCTGAAGGTTTCAAGCAGAGCCAGATCCTGACCGCGGAGGGCTCGCGACAGTCGGCCATCCTCATTGCCGAAGGAGACGCGCAGGCTGCGGTGATCCGGGCTCAGGGCGAGGCCTCAGCGATCAACACGGTCTTCACCGCCATTCATGAGGGTGATCCCGACCCTAAGCTCCTCGCCTACCAATACATCCAGACGCTCCCGGAGATCGCCAAGGGACAAGCCAGCAAGATCTGGGTCCTTCCGGCCGAGTTGTCTCAAGCGATGGGCGCAGTCGGAAGCGCTTTTGCGGGTATGGCCGGCTCGTCCAGAGTCGCCGCTCCGGACGGCGACGAGGCGACAGCTGCGCCTCAGGTCGAACGCGGGGCGTAGTCAGCGACTGGCGGCTCACCGAAGCGGGCGGCGATCTGTCCGGCAATGCGCAGCACCATCGCCACATACCAATCAGCGTGGTTGTAGCGCCAAATCGCCCCAAGAAGTCTTGTGTCGCTCTTGCCAGCGCCGTTGGCGCAAAGGTAGTTAGCCGCTGAAAAGATCGCGTCGGCTGGATTTCGGATGTCTGCCTGCCCATCGCCGTCGCCATCCACGCCGTACGCCCGGAAGGTGCTCGGCAGGAATTGCATAGGCCCTTGAGCGCCCGCATAACTGTCGTTGGGGTTGCTGCCATGCCCGCTCTCGACCTGCCCGATCGCGGCGAGGACAGGCCACGGCAGTCCCGGGCAAGTGGCTGAGGCCGACCGGTACAGAGCGAGGAAGGTCACCGGGATCCCACGGGCCTGGGCGGTCCCGGCGGTGTTCCAACGAGCAGAGTCCGCAGCCGCCCGCGCTGCCGTCAAAGCTGCAGCCGCCCGTTCGGCGTCCTCCAGCGAGCGTGCCCTGACGTTCAGCGCATCCAAGACAGACTGGGCCTCTTCAAGGACCTCAGTGAGGTCCCGCAACCTTGATTCCACATCCCCGACCGTGGCCGTGGCCGAATCGGCGCTGTTCCCGCGAGCTCGAGCGACACCGGCTGCCGCATGGGCGTCCAGCCTGGCCTCGCTTGTGGTGTTTCGGTCGGAGTCCACGACCCGACCGACATTGCCGATCCTTCGTGCGAGGTCACTGGGGGATTGCGCGTCCAAGACACTGGCGAGCAGCCCGGTCTGGCCGCCAGCCATGTAGAGCGCGCGCAGGCGTTGATGGGCCACCCGGGTTGCTCGATCGTGGGCACGGGTGGCCTCGTCAGCGAACTGGTTGGCGGTGATCCCGGCTGTCACATCAGAAGCCAAGCCCTCCAACGCCCGTTCGTAGGCAGTGACGGCCGCGTCCACTCGCGGCTGAAGGCGATCGATGGCTTCGGCTGCTGCCGCTGCCGCGGCTCGAGCATCGGAGGCATTCTCTGCTGCCGCGGGTGTCGGGATGGTCCCGAGCGGGCCGACGAGCGCGAGGCCACCAACGAGGGCAGCGCGCAGCCACATCCGACCTGGAGTCATACCAGGTCATCGGCCAGGTGACGATGCCGCTTGACCTGAGCGCAGGCACCGTGTGTTGAGAGTCAGTCGGAGCTGGGGTGCCTGATCAGGCAATGGCACGGGCAGGCAATAGCCTGACTGCCCGTGACCACCGACCCACTCGCCGACTTCATGGGGCTCACCGATGTCGCCCTTCGACGTCGTACCGAGCCGGTGCACGGGATCTTCATCGCCGAGGGCGTTCAGGCTGTGCGCCGCGCACTCTCGGCCGGATACACAGTGCGGACTCTGGTTGTCACGCCGGACAAGCGAGATCGACATGACGTCGTCCGCGTCGCCGCCGACGTGGTCTCAGCCGGAGGCCTGGTCCACGTCGGTGACCCTATGGACCTGCGGCTCGCCACGGGCTATGACGTGCATCGGGGGGTCCTGGCATCCTTCAGCCGGCGGGAGCTTCCGACCGTTGAGATGGTGGCCTCTGGGGCGCTGACGCTCGCCGTCCTCGAGGCAGTCGTTGACCACACGAACGTCGGTGCGATCTTCCGGTCTGTCACAGCCCTGGGCGTCGATGGGATCGTCTTAGATCCGCAGTGTGCCGATCCTCTCTACCGAAGGGCAATCCGGACGTCGATGGGTGCGGTCTTTGCCGTGCCGTACGCCCGATGTCCCTCCTGGCCCGGGGGGCTCGTAGGTCTTCGCTCGCTCGGATTCCGGGTGCTCGCGTTGACACCTCACGGGGCGACCTGTGATCTGTCGGACTTGGATGTCGGTCCACGGGACCGGGTGGCGCTGCTGTTGGGGTCCGAGGGTCGTGGTCTGTCGCGCAGTGCCACCGACCTTGCAGACGCCACCGTGTCCATTCGGATGTCCCATGGTGTGGACTCCTTGAACGTGGCCACCTCCGCCGCACTTGCGTTCTGGGCCGTGGCCCGGGCGCGCGAACAACCGTGACAGGTCATGATGGGGAGGTGACCCCTGCTCCGCCCTCTGACGTGACGGCTCTGCTACCAGGACGAGTCGGTCTTGTCGTACGCCTCCATGCCCAGCAAGGGGCACGTCCTGCACTTCTGGACACCCTCAACCGGTATGTCGACCGTCTCGATGAGGAGCCAGGCACCGAGTCCTTTCTCATGTCACTGGACCCAGATGACGACAGTGTGGTGTGGCTTCACGAGTGGTTCACCGACGATGCGGCGTACACCGCTCACCGCGAGTCGGCGCCCTTCGCGCTTCTGATGGCTGAGATGCCTACTCACCTCGCCGACGGGCCGGGAGTGCTCCGTCTCGACCCCCTCCGCCTGCACTTGTCCGCTGCGTTGCTGGCCGGCGACAGCACCCTAGACCCCGCTGAATAGGCCATGAAACGGGGAAAGTACCTCCGCTGCACGATGGTCGGATTCGGCTTGGTCCTGCTTGTGGCGTGTGGTTCCCCGGACCACTCATCGAGCCCAGAGACCGCCGCTTCGGCGGGGCATAGCGCGGGAATGCAGAGGCCCGGGAGCGATCCGCCTGTCCAGCCAGCAGCTCTGGAGCCGGGTGAGCGATGGATCGATCTCGAACTGCCGGGTGGGGCCTACACCCCGCAGGCCGAGGCCGGCGGCACCGATGACTACCGCTGCATCCTGCTCGACCCTGCCTTGGCCGACGACGCGTTCCTGTCCGGCGTCGTACTCGAGGCTGGGAACCCCGACCTCGTACACCACGCGATCCTTTACCGCGTTGACCCGGCACAGGTGGCCGCCGCCCGGACGAGGGATATGAGTGACCAACGGCTGGGTTGGTCCTGTTTTGGCGGGCCTGGACTACCAGACCCGGGCGGAGTGGTTGAAGGTCTCAATGCCGCCCCATGGGTCGCAGGGTTCGCGACGACTGGTGGGGAGCAGAGGTTCCGAGAGGGCACGGGCATGGAGCTTGCTCGCGGGAGCCTCGTCGTGCTCCAGATGCACTACAACCTCTTGAACGGCTCCGGGCCGGACGAGACGATCGTGCGGCTTCGGGTGGCACCCTCCGACGCCGACCTAGAGCCGCGAAGGACACTGTTGCTACCCGCACCGGTCGAGCTTCCGTGCGGTGCCGGTGAATCGGGCCCCCTCTGCGACCGGGAAGCGGCAGTTCTTGACGTGATGAGCCGGTTCGGTGCGCCCTCCGGGCGCACGGTGGCCGGGCTGCAGATTCTGTGCGACGGGTCGCCTAGCGCGCCCAAGGCTGCGGCTACCCAAACCTGCGCCCGCACGCTGGATCGGCGGATTCAGGTAGAAGCGGTTGCCGGACACATGCACCTGCTCGGTCAGTCAATCCAGGTCGATCTCGAGCGCGCCGACGGCAGCACCCGGAATCTGCTCGATGTGCCCGTCTACGACTTCGACGATCAAAAGGCGCGGAAAATGTCGGAGCCGGTCACCGTCCGCCCCGGCGATCGCCTGAGGGTCACCTGCACCCACGATGTCGGGCTGCGACAGCTCATTCCCGAACTGCAGAAGCTGCCTCCGCGCTACGTGGTCTGGGGGGAAGGGTCCACTGATGAGATGTGCCTCGGGATCGTCGCCTACACCGACGCCTGAGCCGGGGCCGGGCCCGTCGGATCAGGCAGGAAGTTCCCAATCCACCGCCGCTCCGCCAGCGGCGACCAGCAGTTCGTTGACCCGACTGAACGGTCGCGATCCGAAGAATCCACGATGCGCCGACAGCGGGCTCGGATGGACGCTCTCCACCAGAGGTGTGTCGCTGAGGACGCCGCGGGTGCCTTGCGCCTCTCGCCCCCAGAGCACAGCGACGAGAGGCTGCTGCCGAGCGACCAGGGCTTGGATGGCGCCGTCTGTGACGGCCTCCCAACCGCGGCCTCGGTGGCTCCCTGGCTTTCCTGGACTCACGGTCAGGACCCGGTTGAGGAGAAGCACCCCCTGGCCGGCCCAATCCGTGAGATCACCTGTTCGTGGGAGGGGGACGCCGAGATCGCTCACCAGTTCGCGGAAGATGTTCTGCAGGCTGCGGGGGAGGGGACGAACCTCGGGTGCGACCGAGAACGACAGTCCCATGGGATGTCCGGGCGTCGGGTAGGGATCCTGTCCGACGACGAGTACGCGGACGTCGACGAAGGGATCACCGAAGGCTCTCAGCACGTCCGCCCCGGCCGGGAGGTATCCCGGCCCTGACGTGGACTCGGCGCGAAGGAAGTCGCCCAAGGCCGAGATCTCGGCGCGAACGGGCGCGAGTGCCGAAGCCCACCCCGGGTCGACGAGGTCCTCGAGCGCGCGTCCCGGCACGACGTCACCCTAGATGACTAGTCCTTCTGAGTCAGGCCGTGTCACCCGGTGCGTGCGAGCATGCGGGGCATCCGTACTCGTTCGAATCATGGGGGTTCGTCGTGAAACTAGCTAGCAAGGCAGTCATTCTCAGTTCTCTCGCACTGGCGGTTGTCGTCAGCGCTCCATCAACCGCCTGGGCCGCTCCCGCTCCGTCAGAGCCAATCGTCAGTGGGCTCGTGGGGCCGTTGCAGATCGATGTGGGCTCCGACGGCCAAATCTACGTGGGCCAGGCCTTCGCGGGCGTCCTCACCAAGGTGAGGCCCGACGGGTCGACCAAGGATCTCTTCGCACTTCCAGGCGAGATTGCGGGCGTGGCCTCCCGCGGTTACAACGTGGCCTTCACCTGGACCGGAGGGGACGAGGAACACCCTGCGAGTGGGCTCAAGCAACGGTTCTCGAACGGCACCGTTCGCAACATCGCCAACCTCTACGCCTTCGAGAAGAAGCACAACCCTGACGCGCACGTAACGTACGGCTTCAAGGGCTTGTCCGATGCGTGCAAGGCCGAACTGGCACCTCTTGTGGACGAAATCGGCCCGCCCTCCTACAAGGGCGGCATTGACTCACACCCTTACGCCGTCGCGAACGCCCCTGACGGCGGGTGGTACGTCGCCGAGGCCGCTGGCAATGCGATCTTGCACGTGAGCCGTGCAGGCAAGGTCTCCGTGGTCAGTGTTCTCCCCTCGGTGTCGGTCAAGATCACCGCGGATGCTGCTGCCGCCCTCGGGCTCCCGGCCTGCACTGTTGGCACGCGCTACCGCTTCGAACCAGTGCCTACCGACGTAGAAGTCGGACCCGGCGGCATGCTGTACGTCAGCAGCCTGCCCGGTGGCCCCGAGGACGGGAGCCTCGGCCCGCAGGGCAGAGTGCTGAAGATCAACCCGCACAGCGGCGCAACTCAGGTCATCGGCCGTGGGTTTGTCAGCGCGACCAACGTCGCAGTGACTCCGGGTGGCAGGGTCTATGTGGCCGAACTGTTCGCCAACCAGATTTCGACGATCAAGGATGGCTGGCCCAAGCCATTCGTCTCGGTGAACAGCCCGACGTCCATCGACTACGCCAACGGCCGAATCTATGCCGCCGTGGATGTCTTCGCCGGTGATGGCCTGGGAGCAGGTTCAATCGTGACGATCAGGCCATAGACCGTCACTATCCCCTGGGCGTGGAGACTGAGGGGTCCTCGGCTTTCCCGAGGACCCCTCAGCGTCGAGTTCACTACGGGGTGCGACCGGCACGGTAGCGGCGGATGAGTGCGTTGGTTGAGCTGTCGTGGACGGGATCTGAGTCGCTGTCCGCGCCGAGTTCCTCGATGATTCGGTTCGCGAGTACTTTTCCGAGCTCTACACCCCACTGGTCAAAGGAGTCGATTCCCCAGATGACCCCCTGGGTAAAGACGCTGTGCTCATACAGAGCGACGAGGGTTCCGAGGGAGTAGGGCGTGAGTCGCTCCGCCAACAGCGTCGTGGAGGGACGGTTGCCTTCAAAGACCCGGTGGGGGACAAGGTCCTCTTGGGTACCGTCACCCCGAACCTCCTCGGTGGTCTTGCCGAAGGCCAGAGCCTCGGCTTGAGCGAAGACGTTCGCGGCGAGCAAGTCGTGGTGCGGTGGGAGGTCGTTCAGGGGCTGGATGAACGCGATGAAGTCGCACGGGATCAGCCGGGTGCCCTGATGGATCAGCTGATAGAAGGAGTGCTGGCCATTGGTTCCCGGCTCACCCCAAAACACCGGACCTGTCTTGATGTCGAGACGCGTTCCGTCTCGTGCGACCTGCTTGCCGTTCGATTCCATAGTGAGTTGTTGGAGATAGGCCGGGAATCGTTTGAGGTACTGGTCGTAGGGGAGGACGGCGACCGTTTCTGCACCGAAGAAGTCCGCGTACCAAAGGGTCAGCAACCCCATGATCACAGGTAGGTTGGAAAGGAATGGTTCCGTCCTGAAGTGCTCGTCCATCGCGTGGAAACCGTCAAGCATCTGTCGGAAACCCTCGGGGCCGACTGCGAGCATGGTCGACAGGCCGACAGCTGAGGTCATCGAGTAGCGGCCACCGACCCAGTCCCAAAAGCCGAACATGTTCTCGGTGTCGATCCCGAAGGCCTCCACAG
Source organism: Actinomycetes bacterium (assembly GCA_031430645.1). Classification (GTDB taxonomy): domain Bacteria; phylum Actinomycetota; class Actinomycetes; order DATJPE01; family DATJPE01; genus JANPBY01. Next base: position 49,466 of record JANPBY010000101.1, on the reverse strand, counting down.
CTCGTGCATTGGTCGAGACCGCAACGAAGTGCTTGGCAACGGCCGCTTCGTCACCTCCGAGTCCGGCAAGAAGCCAGGCCCGCGCCGAGCCCGCATTGGTCATGGTCTCGACAGTGGTAAAGGTCTTGGAGCAGACGATAAACAAGGTCTCTCCAGGGTCGAGGTCACGGGTCGCCTCGACGAAGTCCGTTCCATCCACGTTGGAGACAAAGCGAAAGGCGAGCTCCCGGTCGCTGTAGAAGCGCAGTGCTTCATAGGCCATGACCGGGCCTAGGTCCGATCCGCCGATACCGATGTTCACGACCGTGCGTATCCGTCGACCCGAGTGTCCAGTCCACCTCCCCGAGCGAACCTGTTCGGAGAAGTCGCTCATCTGGTCGAGGACGGCATGGACCTGGGGGACGACATCGACCCCGTCCACCTCTATGGAAGCGTCTCGCGGTGCGCGCAGAGCGATGTGTAGCACGGCGCGCTTCTCCGTTGTGTTGATCGCGTCTCCGCGAAACATCGCCTCAGTGTGGGCCTGGAGTCCAGACTCCTTGGCGAGCGCCGCCAGTAGATCGACAGTCTCACCCGTGATTCGGTGCTTGGAGAAGTCTGCGAAGAGACCGACTGCCTCGAGGCTGAACCGTTGGGCGCGATCGGGGTCCGTCGCGAAGAGCTCTCGCAGGTGAACTGTTTCGAGCGCTGCATGGTGCCTCTCGAGCGCCCTCCATGCGGGACGGTCACGCAATGACTCCTGCGTCACTCAGTCACTCCTTCTTCTCGTGGTGACCACCAAACTGCTTGCGCATCGCCGAGAGAATCTTGTTGGCGTAGTCGTCGAGGTTGCGCGACGCGAACCGCGAGTACAACGCCGTGGTCAGCACTGGTGTGGGTACGCCCTCGTCGATCGCGGCGATCGCCGTCCATCGCCCCTCGCCCGAGTCTGACACCCGCCCGCTGAATTCGGACAACTCGGGAGACTCGTGAAGCGCTGCGGCCGTCAGATCGAGCAGCCAGGAACCGACGACGCTGCCGCGACGCCAAACCTCGGCAACGGCCGGGATGTCTATGTCGTATTGGTAGAACTCGGGGTGGTCCAGGGGCGCCGTTTCGGCGTCCTTGTCCCGGTCGACGGTGCCGGCGTTCGCGTTCTTCAAGACGTTGAAGCCTTCGGCAAAGGCGGCCATGATGCCGTACTCGATCCCGTTGTGAACCATCTTCACGAAGTGGCCGGCCCCGTTAGGCCCGCAATGTAGGTAGCCCTGCTCGTCCATGGTCGGTTCGCCGTCGCGGCCTGGTGTTCGCTCGGCTGTCCGCACGCCAGGCGCGAGGGTGGCGAAGAGTGGCTCAAGATGGCTGAACACCGCATCCTCGGCGCCAATCATCAGGCAGAACCCACGCTCGAGCCCGAAGACGCCGCCGCTGGTCCCGACGTCGACGTAGTGAAGTCCGCGTTCGCGGAGGAAGGCGGCACGACGGATGTCATCGCGGTAGTAGCTGTTGCCACCGTCGATGAGCATGTCGCCCCCGGACATCAGGGCCGAGACAGCAACCACAGTGGACTCGGTGATCTCGCCGGCTGGCACCATGATCCATGCTGCGCGGGGCGGCCGAAGGGCATCAACGAAGTCTTCGAGGGTTGTAGCACCCGTAGCGCCTTCGTCCTGCAGCATCTGGACGGCGTCGAGGTTCAGGTCATAGACCACGACCTCGTGGCCATCGCGCATCAGGCGGCGACTGAGGTTGGCCCCCATCCGGCCGAGGCCAATCATGCCGAGTTGCATGGGGTGGTCGGTCGTCATGACAGGACTCCTAGCCGCTTGGGACGTGCGCCTAGTCGGACCCTAGCGTCCCAGTTACCTCCGTCGAGATCTCTGAGGTCTTGGTCGCCCGCTTCCGTTGGAGACTCTCTTGCGCGACGCTCGTGAGCACGCGGATCCCCACCCCCAAGATGATCAGGTTGCCGAGCATCTGGACCATGGTCAAACCTCGAGAAACATGACTGACTGGGGTGATGTCACCGAAGCCGACGGTGGAGAAGACCGTCACCGTGTAGTAGAGGCCTGAGAATTTGTCCAACGGCTCGGAGAAGGCCTCGCTGCTGGCGGCCGACTCAGCGACGTACTGGGTTGAGAAGAGAATGAGGAACAGCGAGATGGTGATGCCGAGGGCCTCCACCGCACGAATGATCGGATGGCTCGACTTCGCCACCTCACGGATCTGCCACGTGAGGACGGCGACGAAGATCCCGAGGCCCAGGAAGATCGTGACCCAGTTGGTGATTTCGTTGTTGGGAGACGAGGGGAGCGCGGCGTAGACCCCGAGAACGAGCGCCAACGCAACCAGCACCCGCAGACAGGCGAAGACGGTCCTTCTTTGGTCCGGCATCAGGGTGCGCGGCGACGTGGTCTTTGTCATCAGCACAAGGTCTCACATCGTCAGCCTGATGTCGGCAGGCGCTGGCATGGGTCGAGCCCCTTGCCGGTGTGCCGGATCCGCTGGTCAGGACCAACGGCCCTTCGCAGGGTTTGCTCCGCGCGGCATGATCGAGGTGTGATCCAGACAACCGAGTGAAGGGTGCACGGCAATGACCGAGGGCGTGTATGAGCCGGGTCGTGATGATCTTGAGGATGACGGAGTCCTTGAGTCCGCGGACTCCTTGATCGACCGAGGGATCGCCGACGTTCTTGACGAGGGGTACGTCACTCCAGACGGTTGGTCGCCCGGAGAGGGCTTCGGAACGACCCTCGCCGAGGAACGCCAGGGGGAGTCGCTGGACCAGCGCCTGGCCCAAGAGGTCCCTGACGTGGGATTCGACGAACTGAGCCCAGCCAGTTACATCGGCGAGCAGGTTGGCGGCGAAGTCGGTGGTTCACGTGCCGGTCGACTCGTTGCGCCCGACGAGGGGTCCCATGAGGACATCGACTCCGAGCTCCTGGCCTATGACGTCGGGATCGACGGTGCCGGGGCGTCTGCGGAAGAGGCTGCCGTCCACGTCATCGACGACTGAACCCACGCTTTGGCCCTCAACCATCGAGGTCAGGTGTCGAGAACTCCCGCACGGGCGGCCAAGCGAACGAGGTTTCGGCCGTCATCCTTGGCCTCATAGAGCGCGCGATCGGCGGAGACCAGCAGATGGTCAAGGCTGTCACCCGCGGAGAATCGGCTGACCCCGACAGAGACCGTCACTCGCAAGGTGCCGGTGGAGACTTTTTGCCGAGATTCCTCGATGGCGCCTCGGATCCGCTCGGCGGCCTCGGCGGCTTGCGCTAGATCTGTGTGGGGGAGTGCTACAGCGAACTCTTCACCGCCGAATCGAGCAGCAAGATCCTCGTCGCGCAGATGCTGGGTGAGCACGGCCGCAACGGTCGCGATCGCTGCATCTCCGCCCAGGTGTCCGTGCTCGGTGTTGATGGCCCGAAGGTGGTCGACATCGATCATCAAGAAGGACAGCGGGTGCCCGTGCCGGCGAGCACTTGAAAGCTCCCGATCGGCAAGCCTGGTGAAGGCGCGCATGTTGAGCAAGCCCGTCTTTGCATCGCGGTCCCGATCGTGGATCGCCTGTGCGTACTGCGCCTGGCCGACGATGAGAACCAGGAGACCTGCTGCGGGGAGGAGTAGCACTGGCGCGGTGAGGGCCAACGTGGCGGCGACAGCCCCGGCCGACAATTCCCACGCCTCGCCAGCGACGTACTCCCGACCCCAGGTTGCGGCCTGACGCGCCAAGGAGATGCCCTCAGTCATCCAGATCGAACCGTTGAGGATGACCAGCTGAGCCAGCTCGTAGGCCACCATCGACGCGATCAGCGCCAGTGACTGCTGGTTGGCGTTGGCGCTGGACACCTCTTGAACGGCTGTGCCGTTGACGAGCCAATAAGCGAGCGAGGCCGCGCTCATCGTACCTAGGCGGAGGCTGAGAATGTTCAAACGGCGCGGGCTGTGCGGTGAGGTAGTGACGACGGCCAGCGCGAGAAGCGGCAGGGGCGGAAGCAGAATTGCTCCGGCGAGCAGGAAGGGCGTCGTCGGGGAGTACGACAGCGTGCTGACGCTCCCTGTTGGTCGCAGATACTGCGTCCGGTTGGCGATCGCATACAGGACGGCGATGGTCGGCAGCGCGGCCCACCAGGGAAGGGCACGAGGCAGGGGCTGGGTCGAGAGCAGCAGGGACATGAACAGGACCAACGCCAAGGCTGCGCTCATCGCGAGCGCCACCTGGGGACGGCGTCCGGGCGCCGTCGAGATCCCCTCCTGCATGACTTCCCCCACCCCTTGTGTCCTCAGGATGGCGCGAGGGTGGGCTGTCGGGCAATCGGGGATGTGGCAAATGGGTGACGTCGGCCCAGAATCTTTTTGCGCGAACTCACAGTCGGCGCAAGGCCAGTTTCAGGCCGGCGGTCACTTTCTCGAGGACCTCGATGCGGGCGTGCAACTTGTCATTCGAGGAGACGAGATACCAGGGCGCTTCTTCCGTAGAGGTGCGGAGCACCATGTGGTCGACGGCCCGCTCGTAGTCCGCCCAGCGGCCACGGTTGCGGTAGTCCTCCTCGGTGATTTTGTGTTGTTTGTATGGCGTGTTCTCGCGGGCCTGGAAGCGCGCCAGCTGCTCGTCGGGGGAGATGTGCAACCAAAACTTCTGCACGAGGTACCCGCGCTCAACCATCTGCGCCTCGAAGTCGTTGATCTCGTCATACGCCCGCTGCCACTCTGCCTCGGTTGCGAATCCCTCGACCCGCTCCACGAGTACCCGGCCGTACCAGGTGCGGTCATAGATGACGACGGTGCCGGCCGCTGGCAGGTCCCGCCAGAACCTCCACAAGTAGTGGTACCGACGTTCCTCGGCGCTCGGGGCTGCAGTGGAGATCACCCTGAAGTCGCCCGACTCCAGCGATTGCGTGACTCGGCGGATGACCCCACCCTTGCCCGCGGCATCCCAACCCTCGAAGGCCAGCACTGTGGAAAGCCCCCGCTCACGCGCCTCGAGCGACAGCCGATGAAGTCTGGACTGGAGTTTGTTCAGGCGCTTCCGATAAAGCTCCTTCTCGACTCTTGCGCTCAGATCCACTGTGGCGAGAACGCTGACCTGATTGGCGTCTGGGGCGGAGAGCATCGAAGGCATGGCGGGTGACGGAGCTTGGGCCAGCCGTGAAGTGAGTGCACTCAGCAGCGTGCGAGCCACGGTTACGTCCCGGTACCTGCTGTTGGTGGCCTCAACAACGGTCCAGGGAGAGCCAGGGAACGACAACCGCCGGAGGAGTCTCTCGACGACAGGTCTGGCTTTGGAGAGCGAGTCGAGCGCCGCCCAATCCCGCTGGTCGACCCGCCACCCCAGAGCCGGGTCACTCTGCGCCCGCTTCAGACGTACGCGCTGAGCATCCGCCGGTGTGTGGAGGAAGAACTTGACGACGAGCGCACCGTCTGCGACGAGGTCATCCTGGAGGCTCTCCAGGTGCGAGGTCCAGGTCTCGAGCTGGACGCCGTCAATCTCGCCCCTGAGATAGGCGGTGACCTGACGGAACAGCCCGCCTGCCCAGATAGCGATGCCCCCGTTGGGCGGCATCGCCTGCCACAAACGCCAGAATCGCGGACGGTCGCGCTCCGCCTCGTTCAGTTCGGCCATCACGTGGGTTCTGATCAAACGGGTATCGAGCCACTCGTTGAGCCTGTTCACGGTCTCGTTGGCAGCGACCCGGTCGTCGCCGGCAATAATGACGACGACGGGAAAGTCCGCACTCTTGAGTGCGTACTGGGCATCCACGAGTTCGAGCCGCAGTTGCGGCACGATCGCCTTGTAGTCGGCCTTGCTCAGTCGGTTGCCGACTCCTGCTGCCTCAAGCATGGACTGCCCTCTCGTCGTTCCTCGTGTCGAGAGTCTGACACCAGGAGACGCGCGGCCTCGTCCCTTCACTCAGGCAACGGGCGGGAACCCTCCCATGTCGGCGGGATGGAGATCGCCGGGGGAGACCCAGAGCGCTCTGTGGCATAACTCGCACTCGTATTGAGCGTGCGCTCCGTTGGCGCCGCGGGCACCTCCCGTAAGCCGCCAGGTGTGGCCGGGGCAGCCGCGGTCGTCGTCAGCGCCCACGAAGGCTCGGCTTTCGAGTCGCGGAGTCATGGACGGCGTTCAAAATCGGGCGGGATGTCTCACGGAGGACGAGCCTCCCACAGGGGCCGATGAGGAGGGCCAGGCCGATCAGCGTTGCGCCGAGAATCGGTCGACCCCCGCTGATCTCGACGGCGCCGGCGACAGCGGCCAAGAGCGCGCTCAACCACAAAACAGCAATCATCGGGCGGCCGCTTCAGCCAAGGTAGGGCTCACCGTGCGAATCTACGACGCGGGAATCCGCGGGGACACCCGTCGAGTGGCCCAAGACTTCCGGCGTTCGGCTGGGCTGAAGTCGCCGACCGTCCAAGGCTGCGTGGACCCGGGAATGACCAGAGCCGCAGGCTCGTGCCTGCGGCTCTGTCCGTGGAACGTGTGTCCGAGGGGGGACTTGAACCCCCATGCCCGGTAAAGGGCACTAGCACCTCAAGCTAGCGCGTCTGCCAATTCCGCCACCCGGACGAGTGCCCGCCAACTATACCCATCGGGAAGGGTGCCCCAGCGACTGGCCACGGGCAAGATGGGGCTATGACCACCACACCCGAGGACGAGGTCGTCGAGATCTGCCGCGACCTGATCAGGATTCCTAGCGTCAACCGCGGCGACGGATCCGGGCCTGGGGAGCGAGCGGCGGCCGAGTACGTCATGGCGAGCCTGGCCGAGGTAGGCATTCAGGGCACGCTCTATGAGTCCGCGCCCGGACGAGCGAGTGTGATAGCCAGGATTGCGGGGACCGACCCAGACAGAGACGCGCTCCTTGTGCATGGCCACCTCGACGTCGTTCCAGCGATTGCCGATCAGTGGAAGGTGGATCCATTCTCTGGGGAGGTCGCCGACGGCTGCGTCTGGGGCCGTGGCGCCGTCGACATGAAGGACATGGACGCAATGATTCTGGCCGTCATTCGTGAGCGATCTCGGGCAGGCCGGCCCCCGAACCGCGACCTTGTGCTTGCCTTTCTGGCTGACGAGGAGGCGGGCGGGCGCTTCGGTGGTCACTGGTTGGTTGACCATCACCCAGACGTCTTCGAAGGCTGTACGGAGGCCATCGGCGAGGTCGGAGGGTTCTCCTTGACTGTGTCGGACGATCTTCGCCTCTATCTCGTCGAAACCGCCGAGAAGGGCATCGCCTGGATGAAGCTCACAGCGACTGGCCGTGCCGGTCACGGCTCGATGATCAACCACGACAACGCTGTCACCGACCTCTGTGAAGCGGTCGCGCGACTGGGACGCCATCAGTTCCCCATCCGGGTCACCAAGACGGTGCGAACATTTCTCGGTGAGGTTTCTGACGCCCTCGGAATTGAGCTAGACGCCGATGACATGGAAGCGACCGTGGCGCGCCTCGGCGCGCTTTCGACGATTATCGGTGCGACGCTTCGCAACACCGTCAATCCAACGATGCTGGAGGCAGGCTACAAGCACAACGTCATCCCGGGTGAAGCTCACGCCTTCGTTGACGGGCGGTTCCTGCCGGGCTTTGAGGACGAGTTCTTTGCCCAAGTCGACGAAGTGCTCGGCCCAGACATCACTCGCGAGTTCGTGATCCACGACATCGCTCTCGAAACCGACTTCGACGGCGCTTTGGTCGATGCGATGTGTGCCTCCCTACAAGCTGAGGACCCCGCGGCGCGGGCCGTGCCCTACACACTCTCTGGCGGTACGGACGCCAAGGCGTTCTCCAGGCTCGGGATCCGCTGCTTCGGGTTTGCTCCCCTTCAGCTGCCTCCCGACCTGGACTTCGCTGGCATGTTTCACGGCGTTGATGAGCGCGTGCCGGTGGACTCACTCCAGTTCGGAGTGCGCGTCCTCGACCGCTTCTTCGACCTGGCCTGAGGTGGTATCGGTCGTGCCACCTAGTTTCCGCGGTCGCCCAGCTCTGCGGCGGCTCCCGCGGGTGCCCAGGCGAAGCTTCGCCCTCGCACGCACCAAGGCGACTTCGGCCAGCTTCCGCGATTTGACGGCCCTGACTAGTCGTTCGTCGGTACGATTTCCTTTTGCAGTGGACACCTTGAGCAAGGTGCCGAGCAGGGCCTGAACTGCGGCATCGATCGGCAGCTCAGTGGCGAGGGACGGTTCCGAGGTGTCGGCTGGGGCGGCCAGAATCGAGGGATCCCCGACGATGTGGACTCCGCTCGACCGCAGCGCCGACAGGTGCGTTGCCCCTATCTCCGCCAATCGAGGCGCGGTCCACGCGGGAAGACCGAGTTCGCGCTCGAGCGGACCGGGGGTCCGGCCCTCGACCATCCTCCGAGCCGCACCGTTTCGCACGAGGGCGATGTAGTCCGGGGAGCTCAGTTCCCGTCTGGCCACGACGTTCACCTGGCGGATCAGTTCGGCCTCTGCCCCGGTCATGGCGCGGTTGCTTCGGATCCCTTGGGTTTGCGCACTGAGCAGGCGAGGTGGCAGATCGAGCAGCGTACAAACCGTGTCGGACATCCGATCGCGGTGATTTGGGTCGACCATGACCGCAGTGATTCTGTCGGGTCCGATCAACTCCGCCCAGCGATCAAGGACAGCGGGGATATCGTTTCGCAGCCAGAAGGAAGGCGTCTGCTTCATGCCGGGCGGGTCAGCGAGGACGTGCTTGAGCCAACTCTCGTAGCTGCCCGTTCGCCCGTTCTTGAGGTATTGCTGCCATGAGGACGGCAGCAGTTTGGCCAGGGGTCGTAGCCCGAGGACAACGTGGACCCTGTCCGCACCGAGTGACCCCACGGCCCGCTGGGCCTGCTTGTCGTTCGCTTGACAGAAGAACTCGCTGCTGATCAGGACCCGCCCGCCGGTTTGGGACACCGTGTCAGCGAACTTCCGCCAGATCTGTGCGTTTCTTCGAGGGGTGCTGACGGTCTCCCAGCCCACCTTCGTGTCGACAAGGGCCATAGCCTCGGCGTGGTGATCCTTCCTCCTACCCGGGTAGGTGGTGCCGCACGTGGACAGCGGCTCTCGGGAGGCACTCGCGGCTCCCTGCAGGGCCGTTGTGCCGGTCTTGTGGATGCCAATGTGCAGGAGGATCGCATCCGCCGGCAATGGGCGAATCATCGGATCCTCCGAACTGATCGGCTCCGGCTCGCGGATCGGCTTCTCCATCATGCGTTGGCTGCTATCCAGCCCCGCTGGCCCTGTCTGATGATCAGCCGTTTCAGCCATACGCGACGCGAGCCATCAGCGTACAAGCGCAGCCTGGCCAACTCCCACGAACCGTATTCGGCGCGTTCGGTCAGCGCACGCCGCGATTCCTCACGCGTTGTTCCACGGGGAAAGCTCAACTCGATGAACTCGTACTCCGTCGCGATCCGCCGCATGGACCATTATCTGCATTCGACGGTGCGCCCGCCCATCAGGTGCGGCGCGTGTCGTCGGGGTAGCCCGACGGCGGAGCTGAGACTTCATCCAGGGCGTCCCTGATCTCGTCGGGCAACTCGAGGTCCTCGACCGGAAGGATTCCCTTGAGTTGGGCTGCGGTACGTGCTCCCACGATCGGCGAGGTCACACCTGGTCGATCACGTACCCACGCCAGGGCCACCTCGAGCGGCGACAGGCCCAGTCCGTCAGCGGCCGTCGCCACGGCGGTGACGATTGCCTGCGAGGAACCCGTGAGGAAGGGCTCCACGAACGAGGCGAAGTGCGGGGACGCCGCCCGACTGTCGGCGGGGATCCCGTTGCGGTACTTCCCAGACAGGACGCCCCGCCCGAGTGGGGACCACGGGAGCAGGCCGAGCCCGAGCGCCTGGCAAGCGGGGAGCACCTCGCGCTCGACACCGCGCTGAAGAAGGGAGTACTCCACCTGGGTGCTGGCTATCAGCGCCCGTCCCGGCCACGCCTGTTGCCAGGTGACCGCCTGAGCGGTCTGCCAGCCGGAGTAGTTGGAGATTCCTACGTAGCGAGTTCTCCCGCTGGCGACCGCAGTGTCCAGTGCTGCGAGGGTTTCCTCGATCGGGGTGTCCGCGCTCCACGTGTGAACCTGCCACAGGTCGACGTGGTCGACGCCGAGCCGGGCCAAGGAGGCGTCCAGGGCATCGAGGAGGGCGCGACGAGAGGTGTCCACCGAACGAGTACCGTCGCCCGAGCGTGCGATGCCGGCCTTCGTGGCAACGATCAGCTCAGAACGGGGCACGACGGAGCCGAGCAGCGTTCCCAGGACTTCCTCGCTGACACCTGCGCCGTAGGCCGCAGCTGTGTCCACGAGCGTGCCGCCGGCCTCGACGAACAGCGTGAGTTGCTCCCTAGCCTCGTGCTCGTCGGAGTCACGACCCCAAGTCATGGTTCCCAGGCCGAGCCGCGACACGCGCAAGCCCGTACGTCCAAGGGCTCTTTGGTCCATGCGCTCGAGGCTATCCAGGTGGCGGACGCTAATCTCGCCGCCACACGGCGATGCGTCAGGAGAGTGCAGTGAAGCTCGGTCTCAACCTCGGCTACTGGGGCGCCGGCAACGACGCTGACAATCTCGTCCTGGCTCAGGAGGCTGACCGGCTGGGGTACTCAGTCGTGTGGGCTGCCGAGGCGTACGGCTCCGACGCCGCGACGGTTCTGTCATGGATCGCAGCCCACACCGAACGCATCGACATCGGGTCCGCGATCTTCCAGATCCCTGCGCGCACACCAGCAATGACCGCGATGACAGCCGCCACCCTCGACACTCTGTCCGGGGGACGCTTCCGTCTCGGGCTGGGGGTCTCCGGCCCCCAAGTGTCCGAGGGCTGGCACGGGGTGCGCTTTGACAAGCCGCTCGGCCGCACCCGGGAGTACGTAGCGATCGTCGGCCAGGCCTTGGCTCGCGAGACCGTGCGCTTCGAGGGCGAGCATTGGACGCTGCCGTTGCCGGACGGGCCGGGCAAGGCCCTTCGGCTGACCGTGCACCCGGTGCGTGACCATCTACCGATCTACCTCGCTGCCGTTGGTCCTAAGAACCTCGAGCTAGCAGGTGAGATCGCGGACGGATGGCTGGCCATCTTCTACGCTCCCGAGCACGCCGAGGAGTCCCTGGTTCATATCCGTACCGGTAGGGAGAGGGCTGGGCTGTCGATGGACGGGTTCGATGTCGTGCCCACCGTGCCGGTCGTCCTCGGGGACGACCTCGAAGCCTGCGCCGGCCCGATTCGGGCCTACGCCGCGCTGTACATCGGCGGAATGGGAAGCCGTCAGCAGAACTTCTACAACGCGTTGGCGGTCCGGATGGGGTACGAGGCGGCTGCCATCGAGATCCAGGACCGCTACCTCGCGAAGGACTACGCGGGCGCAGCCGGAGCCGTCCCCCAGGAGCTGATCGACCAGACCTCGCTCATCGGACCGCCGGAGCGAGTCAGTGACCGGCTCGTGGCCTATGCAGAGGCGGGCGTGACCACTCTCACCGTTGCCACCTACTCCGGGTCTCTCGACGAACGCATCGCCACGCTGCGGACGCTGGTAGGTGCTCTCGAGCTCTCCGGGGTAGCCACGTGATCGGTTGGCTCGAGGCGGTGGTCCTGGGTGTCATCCAGGGTCTGACCGAGTTCCTGCCCATCTCTTCGAGCGGTCACCTGCTGATCGTGAGCGAGGCATTCGGCTGGGAGGACCCCGGAGCGGCCTTCACTGCCGTGACCCAGCTGGGCACTGTCGCTGCGGTCGTCTTGTACTTCCGGGACGACATCGTGCGGATCGTCAGCGTTTGGGGCCGATCGCTGTTCCGCCCCGAACTTCGTGGCGACATCTCTGCGCGAGAAGGGTGGTACGTCATCATCGGGACCCTGCCGATCATCGTGCTCGGGCTCGCCTTCTCGACCCAGATCGAAACCGTGGCCCGTGACCTGCGGCTGGTCGGGGTCATGATGATCGTCGTCGGCCTGGTGCTGGCTGTGGCTGACCGCTCGGGGGCGCGCGTTCGAACGATGTCGGATCTGACCTTGCGAGACGGGGTTCTCTTCGGCTTGGCCCAGTCTTGCGCCCTCGTGCCTGGTGTCTCGCGGTCTGGGGCTTCGATTTCTGCGGGTCTCTTCCTTGGGTACACCCGTGAGGCGGCGACCCGCTTTTCCTTCTTGCTCTCGGTGCCTGCGGTTCTGTTGTCCGGAATCTATGAAGCAAGGAAGATCGGCGCCGCTGGCGAATCGGTCGCCTGGCCACAGACGATTCTGGCCACGGCCATCGCCTTCGTGGTGGGCTACGCAGTGATCGCCTGGTTGCTGCGCTACGTGTCGAACCACTCGTTTATGCCGTTCGTGATCTACCGCGTGGCACTCGGCATCCTCACCCTGATCTTGCTCGCCACCGGGACCTGGGCGGCAACATCATGACCAGCCCCCGGATGCCTACAGCCAGCCAGCCTTACGGAACGTCCGATAGAGGCCGAAGGCCGTAGCCAGCATGAACAGCAGCACCGCCGGATAGCCGTAGCGCCACTCGAGCTCGGGCATGTAACGAAAGTTCATGCCATAGATGCCCGCGATGAGCGTTTGGACGGCAAAGATGGCGGCCCAGGCCGTGATCTTGCGCATGTCCTCGTTCTGTCGCAGGCCGACCTGCGCGACGTGTGCCTGCAAGATGCTCGACAGCAGCAGATCCATCGACTCGAGCTGCTCTGCTACCCGGAGCACGTGATCCCCGACGTCACGAAAGAACGGACGCGCGGAGGCCTGGACGTGCTCAACGGAGTCGTCGTGGAGGCGACTGATCACGGCCAGGAGCGGGAGGACGGCACGTCGGAACTCAAGGACTTCACGTTTGAGGTTGTAGATCCTGGAGGAGTCGTCGACGACGTCATCGCCGAAGACGCTCGTCTCGACCTCATCGACGTCGAGTTGGAGCAGCGCTGCCACCTCCAGGTAGGTGTCGACCACAGCATCGGCGACGGCGTACAGCACTGCGGCCGGGCCGTGCGCCAGCACCTCGCGGCGTTCCTCGAGTCGGCGTCGTACCGAGGCGAGTTCTTGGCCGGCTCCGTGACGCACCGTCAGGACGAAGTCCTCTCCTAGGAAGACTGCGATCTCACCGGTCTCGACCTGGGAGGTCGACTCGTCGTAGGAGAGGGTACGAAGCACAGCGAACAGGTGGTCGTCGTAGACCTCGAGCTTGGGCCGCTGATGGGCGACGACGGCATCCTCGACCGCGAGCTGATGCAGGCCGAACACCCGAGCTGCTCCGACGAGGTCGGTCTCGGTGGGGTCGTGCATGCCTAGCCAGACGAAGGCATCGGGGTCGGCGCGGGCGAGCGCCGCCAGTCGCACGAGATTTCGCGTTTCCTCAACCCGTTGGCCGCCCCGATAAAGCGCGCAATCGACGATCACGACAACAGTCTGTCGTACCGCGAAGCTACGCAGTAGGCAGGTACATGCGTGGCGGCGTTAGGGTCGCCGCATGTCTTTGGTCCTGCTGGTGCGCCATGGACGGACGGCTGCCAATGCCACCGGCACCCTCGCCGGGTGGACGCCAGGTGTGGCCCTCGACGACAAGGGTCGGGAGCAGGCTCAGGCTCTTGCCGTCCGACTGGCCAGTGTCTCATTGGATGCCGTCGTGACCAGCCCACTCGAGCGGTGCCAGGAGACTGCTGAAGCGCTCCTCAACGAACGGGATCTGAGTAGGACCCCAAGGCACGTGGACCCCCAGCTGGGGGAGTGCCACTACGGCGACTGGACCGGGCGTGAGCTCAAGGCGCTGACCAAGGAACCGCTGTGGAAGGCCGTACAAGCACATCCAAGCTCCGTGACCTTCCCAGGTGGCGAGTCGATGCGGGCCATGCAGACCCGCGCCGTGGACGCCATTCGCGGATGGAGTGCCGAGTTCGGGGACCACGCGACATGGGCTGCGGTCTCCCACGGGGACGTGATCAAGGCCATAGTGGCCGACGCCCTTGGCCTGCACCTCGACCAGTTCCAGCGCATCCAGATCGACCCGTGTTCATTGACTGTCATCCGCTACACAGAACTGCGCCCCTTCGTCGTCCGACTGAACGACACGGGCGGCTCGGTTGACAGTCTGCGCCCTGTCCCAAAGCGGCGCGGGCGCCGAGCCAAGGCTTCCAGCGACGCAGCCGTCGGAGGCGGCGCCGGCGACGCGTCCTGACCGCGACGGCGCCGCCAGCGTGGCCACCAAGGGCGGGGGTGACGGCGTCCATGGATCGAATCAGTCTCGTAGGCTCTGGCGTGTGTCACGACAGGTGTTCTCCTACGACCCGCCCGAACGCTTCGTTGTCGGGACGGTGGGCGAGCCCGGCCAACGGACCTTCTACCTCCAGGCACGGTCGGGCATTCAGACCACATCGGTGGCACTGGAGAAGCAGCAGGTGCTCGTGCTTGCCGAGCGCGTGGAGGAGCTGCTGGACGAGGTGCTCCGCCGGAGCGGCGGCTCGGCACCGGTGCCGGCCTTGTCACCCCTCGAACTGGATGACCTCGGACCCTTGGAGAACCCGGTCACCGAGGACTTCCGGGTCGGCGCCATGTCCCTGTCCTGGGACGCGGACGTCGAGCGGGTGGTCATCGAAGCTGGGGCGGTCACCGGCGAGGAAGACGTGGACCTCGACGACGACGAGGATGGTCCTGACCTGTTGAGGGTCTCGCTCACAGGCTCTGCGGCGCGCGCCTTCGCCAAGCGTGCGTTGGCCGTTGTATCTGCCGGACGTCCCCCGTGCCCGTTCTGCTCGCTCCCGCTCGAGCCCGAGGGTCACATCTGTCCACGTCAGAACGGCTACCGCCGTCGGGCCTGAACGCGCTGCCCGGGGCAGACTGGTCCCGTGACCGAGCCGGCTGAGGACCCCTCTTCTGAGGGCAGCGCCATCCAGTTGACTCGCGAGGATGCCGAGCGGCTGCTGCGCGAGGGTGAGCTTGAGGTCATCGGGCGACTCGTTGACGCGAGCAACGCGACGCTCTACTGCGAGGTATCCCTCGATGGGCTATCCGCCACCTGCGTGCACAAGCCGGTGGCGGGGGAGCGGCCGCTCTGGGACTTCCCCGATGGTTCACTCGCCGGGCGCGAGGTAGCGACCTACGTCGTTTCGCAAGCGTCCGGCTGGGACCTCGTTCCGCCGACTGTCTTGCGCGAAGGCCCGTTCGGGCCAGGGATGTGCCAGTTGTGGGTCCAGGTCGATGAGTCTGTTGACCTGTCGGTGCTCGCTCGGAGCGACCACCCAGACCTTGCGCGCATGGTCGTCCTCGATGCAGTGATCAACAACGCCGATCGCAAGGGCGGGCATCTGTTGCCGCGTGGGGATGGTCGGGTGCAGGGAATCGACCACGGCGTGACCTTCTCGGACGAGGACAAGCTCCGCACCCTCCTGTGGCAGTGGCGCGGTGAACCCCTTCCCCTTGAGCACCTCGAGGTACTCGAACGTCTCGACGAGCAGCTCGGCCGCACGCTCAACGGCCCGCTCGCCGCCGCGCTGGGCGATTTGGTGACCACACGAGAGGTCGCGCGCACCCGGCTCAGGGTGCGCCGGCTCCTGCGCGCTGGCACCTTTCCGATGCCCCGCGGTGACTGGCCACCGGTGCCCTGGCCACCGTTCTGAGGAGCGAGAGTCCGCCGGATAGGCTCGCGGACATGCAGCCCTGGCCCGCTCCTTCTTGTCCTGACCTGCCGGGACAGGGGCACCCACTACGCCTGCATGACACCTCCGCAAACGCGATCGTTCCGGTTGCCGCCGGGGACACGGCGCGCATGTATGTCTGCGGCATCACGCCCTATGACGCGACCCACAGCGGACACGCCAACACTTACGTCGCGTTCGACCTGGTGCACCGCGCCTGGCTCGACGCGGGCCACCGAGTGGACTACATCCAGAACGTCACGGACGTCGACGACCCGCTGCTTGAGCGGGCCAAGGCCACAGGTGAGGACTGGGTGGCCCTTGCCGACCGCGAGATCCGTCGCTTCCACGACGACATGACCGCTCTGCGGGTGCTCCCACCGAAGGCGTACGTCGGAGCCGTTGAAGCGATCCCCTCGGTCGTGGCCCTGGTCGAACGGTTGCGTGACCAGGGCGCGGCCTATCAGGTCGACATGGATTGGTACTTCGCCGTGGGTAGCGATCCGCATTTCGGATCAGTTGCGGGAATTGATCGTCAGGAAATGCTGGCACTGTTCGCCGAACGAGGGGGAGATCCTGAGCGGACCGGCAAGAAGGACGCGCTGGACTGCCTCCTGTGGTTGGCGGCTCGACCGGGGGAACCCTCCTGGGACTCACCTTTGGGGCCTGGCCGGCCCGGCTGGCACGTCGAATGTTCAGCGATCGCGCTGGACCACCTAGGCATGGGATTCGACCTCCAAGGCGGGGGCAAAGACCTCGCCTTCCCCCACCACGAGATGGGGGCGTCGCACGCACAAGTCGTCACGGGGGAGTGGCCGTACGCACGTACCTATGTGCACTCCGGCATGGTTGGCTTGGATGGCGAGAAGATGTCGAAGTCCAAGGGAAACCTGGTCTTTGTCTCACACTTGCGCGCTTCCGGGGTGGATCCGATGGCCATCCGGCTGGCCCTGCTGGCCCATCACTACCGAAGTGACTGGGAGTGGACCGACCAAGTACTTGTGGATGCGCAAGCCCGGCTCAGTCGATGGCGCTCAGCGGTCTCGGCGCCGACTGGCCCATCCGGCGAGGACACCCTCGCGGTCATGCGGAGAGCGCTCGCTGACGACCTTCAAACGCCGCTCGCACTCGCGGCTGTCGATCGATGGTGCGAGGAACAACGGGTGCGCGGCGGGTCAGACCTCGGCGGGCCTGGTCTGATCAGTCGCGCTGTGGATGCTCTCTTGGGCGTCGCGACCTAGCGGGCGCGGGGATCCGAGTCGTCGCCTCGCCGGCGCAGGTAGCGCTCGAACTCTAGGGCGATCGCGTCGCCGCTGGCCTCCGGCAGTTCGGCGGTGTCGCGGGACTCCTCCAAGGATCGGACGTACTCAGCGATCTCGTCGTCCTCCGACGACAGTTCATCGACGCCGCGCTCCCATGCGCGCGCTTCCTCTGGCAGTTCCCCCAGTGGAATCGGGATGTCGAGGAGATCCTCAACTCGCCGCAACAGCGCCAGAGCAGCTTTGGGGCAGGGCGGCTGCGCGACGTAGTGCGGGACCGCGGCCCACACCGAGATCGCTGGGATGCCGATGCGGAAGCAGGCTTCCTGGAGCACCCCGACGATTCCCGTAGGGCCTTCATAGCGGGACTGCTCCAACCCGAGCGACAAGGCGACACCCGGATCGGTTGCCGTACCGGTCACTGGCACCGGCCGGGTGTGCGGGGTGTCTGCCAGCAGGGCACCCAGGGTCACGACCTTCTCCACGCCCAACTCGACAGCGACGCCGAGCAGTTCACTGCAAAACGTGCGCCAGCGCATGCTCGGCTCGACACCCCGGACGAGCACGATGTCACGGCGGAATCCGGGGACTCGCGCCACCGAGATCCGGGTCTGCGGCCAAGCGATCTCCCGCATCCCCGCCTCGTCGAGAGAGACATAAGGCCGGTTCACCTGGAAGTCGTAAAAGTCCTCGGGGTCGAGCTCGCCGATCTGGTCGGCAGCCCAGGTTTCCTCGAGGTGCTCGACCGCCTGGGTGGCTGCGTCGCCTGCGTCGTTCCAGCCCTCGAAGGCCGCGATGAGCAACGGATCGACGAGTTCTGGCACACCGTCGAGCTCGATCACACGACACCTGCTTCCTGCTCGATCCGCCTCAACTTCAACTTCAACTTCAACGCTGCCAGCCTACGACCAAGCCCTCGACGCGCGGCGCAGTTAGGCTTGTCTGAATATGGACCCCCTTGAGCGAGCCAAGGCACTGCGCACTGCCCTGAGTGAACGAGTGGTCGTCGCTGACGGGGCGATGGGCACGATGCTGCAGGCCCAGGACCCGACCTTGGAGGACTTCCAGGGCCTCGACGGCTGCAACGAGGTGCTGAATGTCACCCGTCCCGACGTCGTCCGAGCGGTGCACGACGCCTACTTCGCGGTTGGTGTCGACTGTGTCGAGACCAACACGTTCGGAGCCAATCTCGCCAACCTCGGCGAGTACGACGCATCCGACAGGATCCGTGAACTCGCCGAGGCGGGCGCACGACTGGCGCGGGAGGTGGCTGACGGTTACTCGACTCCGGATCGGCCCCGCTGGGTGCTCGGCTCCGTGGGGCCGGGCACCAAGTTGCCCACGCTCGGCCACGCACCCTTCGCCACTCTTCGCGACGCCTACCAGGTGCAGGTCGAGGCCATGGTTGACGGGGGAGTGGACGCCATACTCGTGGAGACCGCACAAGACCTGCTGCAGGCCAAGGCCGCACTCATCGGATCACGGCGGGCCATGCGGGGCCGCGGCGCCGACCTCCCCTTGCTAGTGAACGTCACCGTTGAGACCACCGGGACGATGCTGCTCGGCTCAGAGATCGGAGCGGCGCTGACAGCCCTGGAACCACTGGGAATCGACTTCATCGGCCTCAACTGCGCGACCGGGCCGGCCGAGATGAGCGAGCACCTGCGACACCTCTCGCGGCATGCCCGGGCGGGCCTCTCCTGTATGCCCAACGCGGGCCTGCCCGTCCTTGGCGCCCACGGTGCGCACTACCCCCTGACTCCAGAAGAGCTCGCTGACGCCCACGACGTCTTCACGCGTGAGTATGGCCTTGCGCTGGTCGGTGGCTGCTGCGGGACAACGCCAGAACACCTCCGTCAGGTCGTCGAGCGCGTAGGCGGCCGAGACGTACCGCTTCGGAAGCCGACGACGGAGCACGGGGCTGCCTCTCTCTACGTCACGGTGCCGTTCCGGCAGGACACCTCTTATCTCTCCATCGGTGAGCGCACCAACGCCAATGGCTCGCGGGCCTTCCGGGACGCGATGCTCGAGGAGCGGTGGGACTCCTGCGTCGAGATCGCTCGCGACCAGACTCGAGACGGCGCGCACCTGCTCGATGTCTGCATCGACTACGTCGGTCGAGACGGGGTTGCTGACATGCGTGAGGTCGTGGGTCGCCTGGCGACCGCGAGCACGCTACCTCTTGTCCTTGACTCGACCGAGCCAGCAGTGCTCGAAGCCGGACTCGAACTGCTCGGCGGCCGGGCCCTCATCAACAGCGTCAACTACGAGGACGGTGACGGTCCGACCTCTCGGTTCGCCCGGATCATGCCGTTGGTCATCGAGCATGGTGCGGCGGTCGTGGCACTGACGATCGACGAGGACGGCCAGGCACGTACGGCCGAGTGGAAGGTGCGCATCGCGGAGCGGCTCATCGCCGACCTGACTGACGTCTGGGGGATGCGCATCCAAGACATCCTCATCGACTGCTTGACTTTCCCGATCGCCACCGGCCAGGAGGAGACCCGCCGAGACGGGTTGGAGACCCTTGAAGCCATCAGCGAGCTCAAGCGCCGGCACCCCGACGTGCAGACCACGCTGGGCCTGTCCAATATCTCCTTCGGTCTCAACCCGGCCGCTCGGCAGGTGTTGAACTCGGTGTTCCTCGCAGAGGCCGTCAAGGCCGGGCTCGACTCTGCGATCGTGCACGCTTCCAAGATTCTGCCGACGGCGCGAATCCCTGATGAGCAGCGTCAGGTGGCCCTCGACCTGGTCTATGACCGACG
Organism: Actinomycetes bacterium; assembly: GCA_031430645.1. Taxonomy (GTDB): domain Bacteria; phylum Actinomycetota; class Actinomycetes; order DATJPE01; family DATJPE01; genus JANPBY01. The sequence continues at coordinate 29,873 of JANPBY010000101.1, read as the reverse complement.
GCGTGAGGGATATGACCCGCTTCAGCGCTTCTTGGAGCTGTTCGAGGGCGCCGAGGCGCAGGCCTCCGCCAAGAGCCGGGCCGAGGAGTTCGCCGGTCTACCCTTGTTCGAGCGACTCGAACGGCGGATCGTCGACGGCGAGCGCAACGGACTCGAAGCAGACCTCGATGAGGCGCTGCTCACTAGGCCGGCGTTGGAGATCGTCAACGACACCCTGCTCGACGGCATGAAGACGGTTGGTGAGCTCTTCGGATCGGGGCAGATGCAGCTGCCGTTCGTCCTGCAGAGCGCTGAGGTCATGAAGACATCGGTGGCCTATCTCGAGCCCCACATGGAGCGGGTCGACGCCGCTGGCAAAGGCACGATCGTGCTCGCCACCGTCAAGGGTGACGTGCACGACATCGGCAAGAATCTGGTCGACATCATTCTGAGCAACAACGGGTTTACCGTCGTCAACCTCGGCATCAAGCAGCCGATCAGCGCCATCCTCGAGGCGGCGCAGGAACACGATGCCGACGTGATCGGCATGTCCGGGTTGCTGGTGAAGTCGACCGTGATCATGAAGGAGAACCTCGAGGAGCTCAACCAGCGCGGGATCGCTGCCCGCTGGCCTGTGCTGCTTGGGGGCGCGGCCCTCACCCGGAGCTATGTCGAGCAGGACCTTGCCGAGGTCTATGCCGGTGAAGTCCGCTACGCCAGGGACGCCTTCGAGGGGTTGCGCCTGATGGATGCTCTTGTCGCGCACCGGCGCGGCACAGGAGGCGTACCGCTGCCGCCGCTACGACAGCGCCGGGTGGCAGCAGTCGCTCGCCCGATCGAGACCGCGCCTGAGGACATGCCGGCACGCTCGGATGTAGCCGCCGACAACACCGTTCCCACACCGCCGTTCTGGGGTGACCGGATCGTCAAGGGCCTGGCGATCGGCGACTATGCGCCCTGGCTCGATGAGCGGGCTCTTTTCTTGGGTCAGTGGGGCCTCAAGCCCGGACGCGGCGAAGGCGGAGCGACTTACGAGGAGCTCGTCGAGACCGAGGGCCGCCCTCGGCTTCGTTCGTGGCTCGACCGGGTCAAGACCGAGAGCATGCTCGAGGCTGCCGTGGTCTATGGATACTTCCCCTGTTGGAGCGAGGGGGATGACCTCGTTGTTCTGCAAGACGACGGGGTCACCGAACGCTGTCGATTCACGTTCCCGAGGCAGCGCCGGGATAGACACTTGTGCCTGTCGGACTTCTTCCGCAGCCGGGAGTCCGGCGAGGTCGATGTCGTTGGCTTCCACGTGGTCACCATGGGGAACCGGGTGAGCCAGGTGGCCAACGAACTTTTCGCCGCCGACGCCTACCGTGACTACCTTGAGCTGCACGGGCTCTCAGTCCAACTCACCGAGGCTCTCGCGGAGTATTGGCACGCACGGGTGCGCTCCGAGCTGGGCTTCGCGGGCGAGGATTCCCGCGACCTGGATGAGGTCCTCCGGCAGGCCTATCGGGGTTCGCGGTACTCCTTCGGCTATCCGGCTTGTCCCGACCTCGAGGATCAAGTCCAGGTCATGGAGCTGCTTCGGCCGGATCGAATCGGTGTCGAGCTCTCCGAGGAGTTCCAGCTGCATCCCGAGCAGTCCACGTCTGCGCTGGTCGTTCATCACCCTGAGGCCAAGTACTTCAATGCCCGATAGCCGCACGAGGGGCGCGAGGTGATCGGGCAGCTGCAGGCGGTCCTGTTCGACATGGATGGGCTCTTCGTCGACACCGAACACGCGTGGTTCGCCGCCGAGCGACTGGTCATGGCCGAACTGGGCGCCGCGTGGGCCGACTCAGATGCTGAGGCCATGGTCGGTGGTCCCCTCGATCGGGTCGCCCGCTACATGGTCGACCGAGCTGGGGGGCAGGGAGATCCGGAGCGAGTCCAACAGTTGCTCGTCGACACGATGGCCGATCTGCTCGAGGCGGGGGCCGATCACCGGCCCGGAGCCGACGAGCTATTGGAGGACCTGGTCACGTCCGGCATCCCCTGTGCGCTAGTGAGTTCCTCGCCACGCGTGCTTGTCGACGCCGTGCTCGACTCTGTCGGAGGTGACCGGTTCGTCTTCACCATCGCCGGCGACGAGGTGGAGCGGACCAAGCCGTTCCCCGACCCCTACCTGGAAGCCCTCCGCCGCCTCGATGTCGACCCCAGCTCGTGCGTGGTCCTCGAGGACAGCCCCACCGGGGTGGCGGCGGGCGAGGCTGCTGGATGTCTGGTCGTCGCGGTGCCTTTCGCCGTGCCCATAGCCGAGGGACCCGGTCGCGTCGTCGTTGAGTCGCTGGCTGACCTTTCGGCCGTACGCCTGGACGACCTGCTCGTTGCTTCCGGCCAGCACTGAACCGCGCCGACCCGGCTACCTGCTACTCGGTGGCGATGGCCTGCAGGACGTCCATCCGGCTGGCCCGCCAGGCCGGCCAAGCCGCGGCCAGAACCCCCACAATTGCGGCGATCACCAGGAACACGACCAGGTTCAACCAGGGGGTCGAGACGACCCCGAGCCCAAGGTCGGCGAGTGTGCGGACCAGCATCTGCCCGAAGAACACGCCTAGGAGCAAACCCACGATCGCGCCGAAAACGCTGGTGACGAGCGACTCGATCCGGATCATTCGGCGGAGCTGACGTCGCGAGGTCCCGATAGCGCGCAGCAGGCCGATCTCACGGGTCCGCTCGACGACGCTGAGAGCCAACGTGTTGACGATGCCCAGCACGGCGATAAGCAACGCGAGCGCCAACAGCAGGTAGATGCCGTAGAGCAATCCGTTGATCTGCTCGCGGAAGGTGTCCTTGAACTCAGTGAGGTCCTGGACCTGGACCGTGGGGTTGTTGGCCACGGAGGCATCCACCGCAGGTCGAACGCTCGCAGCGTCGACCCCGTCAGACACCTTGGCGTAGATCACCGTGTCCAAGGGCGGTGTGCCCACAGCGTTGAGGTCGTCGTTGCTGATGATCAAACCGCTGAAGAAGCCCTCAGGGCTGTAGACCCCGGTGACGACGAAGGGCTTCGTTTCACCCGACGCAAAGGTGAGCTCCACCGTGTCGCCAACCCCCACGCCCTGATTCGTAGCGATGGTCGTGTCGATGAGCAGGCTCCCCGGGGTCGTCAGGTCAGCGCTCCCGGCTGTCATCGAAAGGGTGGTGACGTCGTTGATCGTGGCTGCATCGACTCCTGTGAGGTTGCCGTTTTGGCCGAACGAGGCCACCGGGGCGAAGCGGATGCGCGACACCGTTGCCATGTCTTCGACTGCGGACAGGTTGTCGCCCACTTCTGTCGGCATTGGCAGGAAGTTCGCGTTGGTGACGATGAAGTCGGCCTCGACGGTGCTGTCAACGGCTGCATCAACAGAGTCACCGAAGGAGATCGCTAGCGTGCTGAACGCACCCACCAGGGCGAGCCCGATCATGAGCGCCGCTGCGGTGAGCGCGGTCCGGCGCCTGTTTCGAAGAGTGTTGGCCACCGCAATCCGCCCGAAAGTTCCCCGGAAGGGTGATCCGAGAACTCTCACCACGGGACCTGCGATGAGCGGGGCGAGCACGATGAGCGCGACGACCGCTAGGACGAAGGACAGTCCAACCAGGCTGATGCCAGTGCCGACCTTCTCGGCGGTCAAGCCAGCCGCGAGCGTCAGGGCTGAGATAAGTGCGGCGACAACCCCGCCGATGCCACGCCGGCGGAGCCCCTTCGTCGTTACGACCATGTCGTCGCGCAACGCAGCCACAGGGGCCACCCGGGCAGCACGACGAGCGGGGAGCCAACTTGCCACCAGGGTTGCGCCGAGTCCGACCACCAGGGCCACAATCACCGTGCGCGGCTGGACGACGAGAGTTCCCGAGAACTCAAGCCCGATGAATCCAAACAGCGAGCGGAGAGCCGCGGCTAGAGCAAGCCCAGCGAGAATACCGATCAAGGCTCCCACGAGGCCGACGACCAGGGCCTCGAGCAGGACACTTCGGCGAACCTGGGCCCTCGAGGCGCCGAGTGCCCTGAACAGTGCGAGCTCACGCGTGCGCTGGGCCACGATCATGGCAAAGGTATTGAAGATGAGGAACAGACCCACGAGCACCGAGACGAAGGCGAACGCGAGCAGGAAGTAGTTGAAAAAGGCTAGTGAGCTCTTGATGTCTGCGGCCGCCTCATCCTCCGCCTCGGTGCCGGTCTGCACCTTGAAGTCCGGCCCGACGGCCGCCTCGACGTTGGCGGCCGCCTGCTCCTGCGTCACGCCGGAAGCTGCGGCCGCTGAGATCGAGGTGAAGACGGGCGAACCGTCAAGAAGGAACTCCTGGGCCACCGGGGTTTCGAAGGCAGCGATCGTCGCGCCGTTGAGGCTTCCATTGACTCCGAAGGTGAAGATCCCAACCACGGTGACGTCTTTCACACCGGTCGGCGTCACGACCGAGGTCCGGTCGCCGATCCCCAGGACTCCGTCCTCGGCCGCTTTCTTGTCGATGGCCATCTGGCCCGGGCCGACCGGTGCTGCACCCTCGACCATGGTCAGCGCGGACAAGCGCTCGTCAGGCTCCCAGTTGGCCCCAAAGGTTGGGCCGTTGCCGAGGAGTGCCTCGCCGTCGGAGCCGATGATCGTGGCGCCATCGACGAACACGTCGCCCGACGCGGCTGCGATGCCTTCGGTGCTGCGGACGGTCTCCAAGGTGGCCGCAGGAACCGTGGGCGTGGCAACCGTGGACCCGTCTTGGCCGTTCGAGCCAGGGGCGTCGGTCTCGGCAGGTGACACCACGACATCGCTGGAGGTGCCGGCGAACAGATCCTCGAACGAACTCTGGAGCGTGTCGGTGAAAATGAGCGTGCCGGCAACGAAGCCGGCGGACAGCACAACAGCGAGCAGCGAGAGCGCGAGTCGGCCCTTGTGGGCCAGCAGGTTGCGCAGGGAGGCCTTGCCCATGACTGGTCAGGACCTCCGGCCGGCGCCGTCGAACGCCTTCATGCGCTCGAGCACCCGGTCGGCCGTCGGGCTGGCCATCTCTTCAACGATCTTGCCGTCGGCGAGGAACAGCACGCGGTCGGCATAGGAGGCAGATCCGGGGTCGTGGGTCACCATGACGACCGTTTGGTCGAACTCGTCGACGCTGCGGCGGAGGAAGCCGAGCACCTCGGCGCCGGCGCGGGAATCGAGGTTGCCGGTCGGCTCGTCGGCGAACACAATCTCCGGCCGGTTGGCAAGGGCGCGCGCGCAGGCCACGCGCTGCTGCTGGCCACCTGAGAGCTGACTGGGCCGGTTGCGGAGACGGTCGCGCAGGCCGATCGTGTCGATGACTGTGTCGAGCCACTCCTGGTCAGGCTTTCGGCCAGCGATGTCCATCGGCAGCGTGATGTTCTCCAACGCGGTCAAGGTGGGGACCAGGTTGAACGCCTGGAACACGAAGCCGATCCGGTCTCTGCGAAGGGCTGTCAAGTCCTTGTCCTTGAGCAGGGTGAGGTCGGTCTCTCCGATGTGGACGGTGCCGGACGTGGCCGTGTCCAACCCAGCCACGCAGTGCATGAGCGTGGACTTCCCGGATCCCGACGGCCCCATGATTGCGGTGAACTGCCCCTTGCCGAAGTCGACAGTCACCCCGTCGAGGGCACGTACCTCGGTGTCGCCTTCTCCGTAAATCTTGCGCAGGTCAACAGCGCTGGCGGCGGACGCGGTCAGGGTGGTCACGGGTTCTCCTCGTTGATCGGGCTTGTTTCCAGCCTAGAGGCGGAATCATCCGTAGATCGCCACATGAACCCCGGTTCAACCCTGGTCGGACCCTGACCATGCTCCTCCGGGACGCCCTCGCCGGTCCGCGGCCGCTCGGTCAGGCCGGGGCGTCGCCGAAACCTCGAGGGGACGGCGCCTCGAGGTCCTCATTGGTCGACTGCGTGGACGGTTGGGTCGGCAGCGGGGGAGGAGTGCCACCCCAGGCGGGGCACAGGCTGTCCTTGTAGGAGCACCAGTCGCAGAGCTTGGACGGGCTCGGCCGCCAGTCGCCGGCTTCGGTGGCACGGCTGATCGCCTGCCACAGTGCCTCGACCTTGCGCTCGGTAGCGATCAGGTCGGCCCGGTCGGGTTCGTAGCGCAGAACTTCGCCGCTGCCCAGGTAGAGCAGCTGGAGCACCTTGGGCACCCGTCCGCGGAGCTTCCACAGAACGAGGGCATAGAACCGCATCTGGAACATCGCCCGGGCTTCGAAGCCGGGCGTGGGCGCGCGCCCGGTCTTGTAGTCGACGACCCGCATCTCACCGCTCGGCGTCACGTCCAGGCGATCGACGTAGCCGCGCAGGGTCAAGCCCGATTCGAGAAGCGTCGTCACGTGCAACTCACGCTCGGCGGGTTCGAGCCGTGTGGGGTCCTCAAGGGCGAAGTACCGCTCAAGAAGGGGAACCGAGTCCGCGAGGAAGGAGGGTAAGGCGTCAGATGGTTCGTCGTCGGCCACAAGCGCTGACAGCTCGGGCTCGGATTCGAGCAGAGCCTCCCATTCGGGAGCGACGAGCTCGGCCGCCTTCGCCAAGGTGCGTTGATCCGCGGGCAGGTCGAAGAGCCGTTCGAGCACCGAATGGACGACGGTCCCGCGCGTCGCTGCCTCGCTGGGCTCCTCGGGGAGTCGGTCGATGACCCGGAACCGGTAGAGCAAGGGGCAGGTCTGAAAGTCGCTCGCCCGTGACGGTGACAAGGAGGGACCCGACACGGCTGCGGGAGTGGGAAGGTCGACGGCGGTCATGGCGCGGACGCTAGCGCCTGGGACCGACAGAGTCGCCCGCAGCGAGCGCCTAGCATCATGGAGTGAGCGATCAGCAGCCGACCGAAGAGCCACGGCGTGGCAATGAACTGCTCTTGGGTCGGGTTGGCGGGGTGCCGATCTTCGTCGCGCCGACCTGGTTCCTTGTGGCCGTCCTAGTCACCGTGATCTTCCAACCGGTCGTCGAGCGTTGGGTGCCCGGCCTGGGCGCTTGGTCGTGGGTCGTCGCCGCGAGTTTCGCGGTCTTGTTGTACGCCAGCGTGTTGGTCCATGAGCTGGGACACGCGATGGCGGCGCGGGCGTACGACCTGCCGGTCCACAGGATCACGCTGCAGATGTTGGGGGGAGTCACCGAGACGAGCCGCTCCGACGTCACGCCGGGGCGGCAGTTCGTCATCGCCGGGGTCGGCCCCTTGTTGTCGCTGGTCCTTGGTGCTCTTGGCCTTGCGCTGGCCCAGATTCTTTCTCCTGGGACCGTGCTGCACCTGTTGGCCGTTCAGCTGGGAGCGGCCAACCTGCTGGTCGGCGTCTTCAATCTATTGCCTGGCTTGCCGCTGGACGGCGGCCAACTGATGCGCGCTGCTGTGTGGAAGGTGTCCGGGGACCCCAGCATGGGCACCACCGTTGCCGCCTGGATCGGACGGGTATTGGCGGTGTGCTTGGTCCTGGTACCGCTCGGCATCGCGCTCAGCCGGGGTCAGGAGCCTGATCTGGTCTTCATTATCTGGACAGCACTGATAGGTGCCTTCGTCTGGAGCGGAGCCGGCCAGGCCCTGCGAGCCGAACGGGTCCAGACCCGGCTGCATTCGCTCTCGGTGCGGGCGCTGACTCGCCGCGCGCTCCCAGTATTGGCTGACACACCGCTGGCTGAGGCCCTGCGCCGGATGACCGAGGCGGGCGCCACCGCGCTCGTCGTTGTCGATCGAGATGATCAACCGCTCGCCTTGGTCAATGAGACCGCAGTAACTGCAACGCCGGTCGAGCGGCGGCCATGGGTGGCGGTCGGCACAGTCTCACGGCGGTTGGAGCCCGGGCTGTATCTCCAGGTCGAGCTCGACGGACCCGGTTTGCTCGAAGCTATGCGTGATCTGCCCGCGGCTGAGTACCTCGTCGTCGATCCGCAGGGGCGGGTTTTCGGAGTCCTCGCGACCAGTGATGTGGACCAGGCATTCGCGGGGACGTGACGAGGCGTCTAACCTCAGCCCCCGTGACGACAGGCGCTGAACATCGACGTGGACCGCTCCGGGAAGGCGACCGGGTCCAGCTCACCGATCCCAAAGGACGGCTCCACACGATCACCCTGACCTCAGGAAAGGAGTTCCACACCCACCAGGGGGCAGTGGCCCACGATGAGCTCATTGGTGGGCCTGAGGGCGTGGTGGTGACGAGCACCGGCGGCACGTCGTACCTAGCGCTGCGGCCGCTGCTCGCTGACTACGTGCTGTCCATGCCCCGCGGCGCGGCGGTCGTCTATCCCAAGGACGCTGGCCAGATCGTGGCCATGGCTGATGTCTTTCCCGGCGCTCAGGTCATCGAGGCCGGCGTCGGCTCCGGAGCGCTGACGTGTTCCCTGCTGCGAGCCGTAGGGGACTCCGGTCGCGTGCGTTCCTTCGAGCGGCGCGAGGACTTCGCGGTCATCGCGCGCCGGAATGTCGAACAGTTCTTTGGCGGCCCACACCCGGCTTGGGAGCTGCGGGTCGGTGACCTCCAGGACAACGTTCCCGCCACCGAAGCCGGCTGCGCGGACCGAGTCATCCTCGACATGCTCGCCCCATGGGAGTGCGCCGATGCCGTGGCCCGTGCGCTTGTCCCCGGTGGGGTGGTGTGCGCCTATGTCGCCACCGTCACCCAGCTGTCACGCACGGTGGAAACCTTGCGCGCCCATGGCGCCTTCACCGAGCCTGCTTCCTGGGAGTCGATGGTGCGCACCTGGCACGTTGAGGGCCTGGCCGTACGCCCGGACCACCGGATGATCGGTCACACCGGGTTTCTCGTCACCAGCCGCAGACTGGCTGAGGGAGTCGTCCCACCCCTGCGCCGCCGCCGACCAGCCAAAGGCTCGGCGTCGGAGGGTGACCACCCGGCGCCCTTCGAGGAGCTCGGCGCCTCGGACGACACAAGGTCCGCAGAACGCGTCGTCGAGTAGCGCTCAAGCCGGACGCCTATAAGGTCGAAACCGACGGCATCCGCTGAGGGGTAGCCCATATGGGTGAACCGGGAGGTGAGCACCGTGCCGGGTACCGAGGACGACAGGCCTGAGGCCGCGACGTCGGAGAGCGTGTCGCGCGCGCTGGAGGAGCGACTCACTGCGATCCAATCTGAGTTGTCCGCAGCAGGGGCTCAAAACCAGCGACTGACGGCGACGCTGCGCGAGGCACGCGACCAGATCGTCATGCTCAAGGAAGAAGTCGATCGGCTCGCTCAACCGCCGTCGGGATTCGGAGTGTTCCTCGAGGACCACGGTGACGGGACATCGGACATCTTCACCGGTGGTCGCAAGCTCCGGGTGTCCGTGAGCCCCGAGGTGGACGCTGAAGAACTTCGACGAGGCCAGGAAGTCATGCTCAACGAGGCCATGGTCGTGATCCGCGCGCTGGAGTTCGAAACCGTCGGAGAAGTCGTCATGCTCAAGGAAATCCTTGAGGACGGCATGCGGGCCCTCGTCCTGGGTCACACAGACGACGAGCGGGTGGTGACCCTCGCCGGCTCACTCCTGGACCAACCTCTGCGCGCCGGCGACTCCCTACTGCTCGAGCCACGCTCCCAACACGTCTATGAGCGCATCCCGAAGTCCGAAGTGGAAGAGCTGGTCCTCGAAGAGGTCCCGGACATCGACTATGCGTCCATCGGCGGTCTTGCTGCCCAGATCGAGACGATCAGGGACGCCGTCGAACTGCCCTATCTCCATGCGGATCTCTTCCTCGAGCACCAGCTCAAGCCACCGAAGGGCATCCTGCTGTACGGCCCCCCGGGGTGTGGGAAGACGCTGATCGCCAAGGCGGTCGCCAACTCCCTCGCCAAGAAGGTCGCCGAGGTCACCGGCAAGCCGGAAGGTCGTTCCTACTTCCTCAACATCAAAGGCCCCGAGCTCCTCAACAAGTACGTCGGCGAGACCGAGCGACACATCCGGCTGGTGTTTCAGCGAGCCAGGGAGAAGGCCTCCGAGGGCGTCCCGGTCATCGTGTTCTTCGACGAGATGGACTCGTTGTTCCGCACGCGTGGAACCGGAGTCTCCAGCGACGTCGAGAACACCATCGTGCCGCAGTTGCTCAGCGAGATCGACGGGGTCGAGGGGCTCGAAAACGTCATCGTCATCGGTGCTTCCAACCGCGAGGACATGATCGACCCGGCGATCCTGCGGCCCGGTCGTCTCGACGTGAAGATCAAGATCGAGCGCCCCGACGCCGAGGGTGCACGCGACATCTTCACCAAGTACCTCGTCCCTGAGCTCCCGTTGCACGCCGATGACCTCGCCGAGCACGGTGGCTCGCCGACTGCCACCACTGCAGCGATGATCCAGATGGCCGTCGAGCGCATGTACACCGAGCTGGAGGAAAACCGCTTCCTGGAAGTCACCTATGCCGGTGGCGACAAGGAGGTTCTGTACTTCAAGGACTTCAACTCCGGCGCGATGATCGAGAACATCGTCAGTCGCGCGAAGAAGATGGCCATCAAGGATCTCCTCGACCACAACCAGCGCGGCATCCGGGTGCAGCACCTGCTGGCGGCCTGCGTCGATGAATTCAAGGAGAACGAGGACCTTCCCAACACCACCAACCCCGATGACTGGGCGCGGATCTCGGGCAAGAAGGGTGAGCGAATCGTGTTCATCCGCACCTTGATCCAGGGCAAGCAGGGCACTGAGGCCGGCCGTTCCATCGACACGGTGGCCAACACAGGCCAGTACCTCTGAGTCAGGGTCCACGGCTGCGCTCCGCGGTCGTTCTGATCGCGGTGACGGGAGTGCTGCTGTCCTGTGCCGGACCATCTCCGTCGACGAGCTCCCCGAAGCCAACGAGCTCGAACACCGTCGGCGCTCCGAGTCCGTCGACCCCTAGTGACTCCGGTGTCACCCCGAGCCCTGTCGCACCAGGCCCGCCGGCCCCAGACGTGCCTGGCTACACACTCGTCGCCGCCCCGGCTGCTGCCAAGTCCGCGTTTGAGGGTGCCGTGACCAGTTCGCAGGGCATCTACACCGGACTTTCGGTCTACACGGTGACCAAGGGCAACGACAATCCTGGCGGTGGCGAGGTTGGCGGCCTGGTGCTCTTCGGCGTGAACCCAGACGTGGACCCCAACTCTGAGCAGGCGGATGCGTTGGGACCAGCGCTGCTGACCGTTGTGACCGCGGGGGCAGAAGTGACTACGCGTACCGAGTCCGGGATCATGGTCCACCAAGCATCGGCGGGAGGCTCGACCTTCGAGGCGTGGTTCGACGGCGAAGTCCTGGCTCTGTGCATCGGACGCAATGCCAAGCAGACGACGGCCTTCGTCAACTCCGCGATCGCTGCCGGCTGACGTCCCGGCGTCCCACCGACGGGCGACGTACCCTCAAAGGGTGAGCGTTCTCCGCGTGATGGGCATCGAGACCGAGTACGGCATCTCCGTCGTCGGACAACCCGGAGCCAACGCGATGCTTGCCTCGAGTCAGATCGTCAACGCCTACGCGGGTGTCGCCCTACGCGGCCGCAGGCCCCGCTGGGACTTCGACGAGGAGAGCCCACTGCGGGATGCGCGCGGGTTCGACCTGGCACGCGACCTCGCGGATGACAGTCAGCTCACCGACGAAGACCTCGGCCTCGCCAATGTGATCTTGACCAACGGTGCGCGGCTGTACGTCGACCACGCGCACCCCGAATACTCATCTCCCGAAGTCACCAACCCCCGCGATGCCGTTCGCTACGACGCGGCTGGGCTCCTCGTGATGGCGGAGGCCGCGCGCAGGGCGTTGGCTGCAGTCGGTGATCCGCTGATCACTCTCTACAAGAACAACACCGACAACAAGGGTGCGTCCTACGGCACCCACGAGAACTACCTGATGAGCCGGGCCACGCCGTTCAGCGACATCGTCACGCAGCTCACGCCGTTCTTCGTGAGCCGACAGGTGATCGCCGGCAGCGGACGCGTCGGGCTGGGCCAGGAAGGGCAGGACGACGGGTTTCAGCTCAGCCAACGGGCTGACTACTTCGAAGTCGAGGTCGGGCTCGAGACCACCCTGAAGCGGCCGATCATCAACACCCGCGATGAGCCGCATGCCGACCCCACGAAGTACCGGCGGCTGCACGTCATCATTGGAGATGCCAACCTCAGCGAGGTCGCGACCTATCTGAAGATGGGGACCACGTCCTTGGTCTTGTCGATGATCGAGGCGGGCTTCCTCGGCGACAGCTTGACGGTCGCGCATCCCGTTTCGGAGGTGCATGCCGTCTCCCATGACCCGACGCTGCGCCATCAGATCACCCTGGCCTCTGGCCGGCGGCTCACCGCTGTTCAACTGCAAGGCGAGTATGCCGAGCAGGCCCGCAAGTTCGTTGCGGATCGGTATGGAGTCGACGCCGATGCCCAGACGATGGACATTCTTTCTCGGTGGGAGTCGATGGTGGACCGACTCGCAGATGACCCCCAGCGCTGCTCCCGCGAGCTCGACTGGGTGGCCAAGCTGTCGCTGCTTCAGGGCTACCGCGAGCGCGACGGGCTCGGGTGGGACGCCTCCAAACTCCATGCCATCGATCTGCAATACAGCGACGTCCGGCCCGAGAAGGGGCTCTATCACCGACTCGTGGCGGCTGGCCGGATGGACCGGTTGCTGAGCGACGCCGAGGTGCAGTCGGCGGTCACGGATCCTCCCGAGGACACCCGCGCCTACTTCCGTGGGGAGTGCCTGCGTCGCTATCCCGAGCACATTGCGGCGGCATCCTGGGACTCGGTGATTTTTGACGTTCCCGGTCAGGAGTCCCTGCAACGGGTACCCACGATGGAGCCGTTGCGCGGCACCCGCGCGCACGTTGAGAGCCTGCTCGATCGCAGTCCAACGGCAGCTGACTTGTTGGTTGCGCTCGCCGCCACCAACTAGAGACAGGTCAGCGGAGCACGGGGCGTCGGGCTGCACGGTCACTGGCCGCCATGCTCCGCAGTCGCGCGAAGCAAGCGGCGACGACCGCGAGGACGCAACCAAGGACCAACCAACCCCAGACTCCACCTGTGTCGGTCCCGGTGTTCACGCTGTGAAGGACCGCCAACGGCCAGGTCACGTAGACGGATTTGTGGATGACCTTCCAGGAGACCGGGCCGATCCGCGTCCTCACCAGTGCGGTGACCACGACAACCGCCAAGACATCGAAGGTCAGCGTCCCCAAGCCGAGCCACAACGGACGGTAGTCCGAAGCGAAGGGAACGACGACGTCGAGCCAGTCGATCGGGACGTAGTCGTCCAGAACAGCAGGAATGATATGCAGGAAAGTCAGAGCTACGGCAACCAGTGCCACCCGGCGGTGCAGCTCGGGGAGCACAAAGCCCGGAAAGCGGCCGACCGGGCGGGTTCGACGAACGCCCGCCGGTCCCACGCGGGACCTCGTGCGTCGGTCGACCGCGCCCACTCCGAGCACGGTCGCCGTTGTCAGGAGCACGAGCAGCACGAGCCCAGCTGCGCGATTGACGTACCAGAGGAGGGCCGGGTCTTGCAGGAGCGTCACGCCGCCACCTGCTCCGGCCAACCCGCAACGACCAGTACGGCGCCGTCGCGGTCTACCAGCCGGGAGGGTAGACGGCCGGAGCGCAGCCAGGCCTCAGCCCCGAGTCCCTTGACGATGCTGGCGGTGCTGGCGGCGTTGGCGTCGACACAGGTCGCCGCAGCGACAGTCGCAGTCCTCCAATGAACCTCAGCCGGCCGACCGGTTCGGGGGTTGAATACGTGATGCGCCCAGCCCGCTCCAGCCCGCCATCGACGCGTCAAAGTGGTCGACGTGGCCACCCCGCCGTCCGATACACGCACCCAGGCCACTCCCTCGTCCTCTGGGCGTTCGGCGACTTCGACGAGCCATGGCTCGCTTCGTGACGTCCCTGCGGCGCGAAGGTCACCTCCAACCGCGACGAGGACCGGACCTTGAGCAGCGATCGACGCGCGTACGGCAGCCCGGTCGACCGCGAGTGCCTTGCCGGTGGCGCCAAGGTCCAGCAGCAGACCGTCCGGCAACGTGACCACGTCGCCCACCAGGTGGATGTCCCTCCACGTGGTGGCCACCTGAAGCTCGATCGGGAGTGACAGAGCTGGTTGAGGGTCCAGAGCTGGTTGAGGGCCTAGTGCTGGTCGAGGGTCGTACGACGATGGCGCTCGCGCCGAGATCACGGAGAAGTCGGCGTCGTAGCCAGCGGCTACCAAGGCGTTTCCGACAGTCGGGTCGACAGCACCGCCGGTCGCTGAGGCAACTCGCAACGCGGCCCGCAACGTCGCTGCCAGCAGGGGAGAGACTCGCGTCGGACGACCTCCCGAGGCCGCCAGCCGGCACACCTCGCTGTCGACGCGAAAGCGGCTGGCGGCACGGTCCATGCCCACGAGCTCGGACTCGACGGCTTGGCTGGCGACCCTGAGCATGCCCGGATCGCGTGTGACGACCCGCACCGTTGTCGACCACATCGGCCACTCGGCCACGTGGTCGGCTGTGGTCCTGGACTTGGTCACGACCCTGAGCTGCGCGTTGGGCTCGGCTCCGGTGTCGGCTCGGGAGGCTGACTGGAGGAGGGTGGCGGTGACGGCTTGGGAGAGGATGGCTTGGGTTTCGGTGAGGCACTGGCCTTGGGTGACGAGGATGGCCTTGTGGTCGCCTTGCTTGATGCCGGCGACTTCTTGGCAGCGGGTTTCGGCTTCGTCGAGGTGCTGGACGCTGGCGAGGATGCGGGCTTTCCCTGTGCGGGTGCGCTTCCCCTGGGCGAGGCCCCTGGGCTCGATGCAGCCGTCGGAGGCGTAGCGGGGGGAGTCAGCGTCGGCCCTAGTGCAGTGGCCGTGGGAAGTGGCTCCTTGGCGGACGGGGCTGGTGGCTGCGAACCGGCTTCAGCGGCAGACGTTGCGGCCAGGGCAGCCGTTCCCCAGGCCGTCGCCGTTAGCGCACCAGCTGCGGCCAGTGCCGTCCCCCCGTTGACCACTCGCCACCCGCGCGAGCGGCGCTGCGCCGTGGTGGACCCAGCAGCACGCCGGTTACGGGCGTGGCGGGGCTCGGACGGGCTCACCGGGTGGCTATCGGCAGCATGGACGCCTAACTCAAGGGTGCACGCGTGGCGAGAGAACTCCCCAGGCTGCCGATAGGTAGGGTCAAGGTGCGTGCGCCCAGCGGCGCAGGATGGCGCAGGAGCAGGAGGCGGCGATGGCGACCAAAGACACCGGTGGCGGCCAAGAAAAGGTCGGCCGCCGCGATGAGACAGCGGCTGAGACCGGCGATGAGGCTGCAGTCCAGGACGCCACCGCAGCCGAAGTCGCTGAACGAAAGGCCGTCCTCGACGACGACATCGACGCGATCCTGGACGAGATCGACGAAGTGCTCGAGACCAACTCCGAGGAGTTCGTCCGTGGGTTTGTCCAGAAGGGCGGGCAATGACCACCAGCTTCTCAGCCGGAGGGCGGCTCCCGGCCGCCTTCATGAGCGTCGGGACGTCTTCGTTCACCGATTTTCTGTCGGGATTCGCACCCAGTCTTCTTCCCGGCTCTCACGTGTTGCCTGAGGGCCGTTCCTTCGACGCGCCCCATGGCACAACCATCGTGGCGGCTACCTTCCCCGGTGGTGTCGTCATGGCGGGCGACCGGCGCGCCACCATGGGCAACGTCATCGCCCAGCGTGACATCGAGAAGGTCTTCCCGGCGGATGAGTTCTCCTGCATCGGCATTGCGGGAACAGCTGGCTTGGCGATCGAGGTCGTACGCCTGTTCCAGGTCGAACTCGAACACTACGAGAAGATTGAGGGCACCACGCTCTCCCTCGACGGCAAGGCCAACCGATTGGCGGCCATGATCAGAGGGAATCTTGCGATGGCCATGCAGGGCCTCGCCGTCGTGCCCATGTTTGCGGGATACGACCAGGAGAGCGATAGGGGCCGCATCATCTCCTTCGATGTGACAGGTGGTCGCTACGAGGAGCTGGCGTTCCATGCGGTCGGTTCCGGGTCGATGTTTGCCCGAGGCTCGTTGAAGAAGCTGTATCGCGACGACCTCACAGCCGACGAGGTCGTGGGGGCGTGCGTGCAGGCCCTCTATGACGCCGCCGACGACGATTCCGCGACTGGAGGTCCGGATCTCACCCGAGGGATCTTCCCGGTTGTGGCCGTCGTCACCGCCGACGGCTACACCCGCTACACCGACGCCGCTGTGTCGACCATCGTTCGGGCAGTCGTCGACGCCAGGAACACCCGTCCTGATGGCCCACTCGCGCCCCTGACGTGACCGGACCTTACTGAGAGGAGGGATCACCATGTCGATGCCGTTCTATGTCTCGCCTGAGCAGGTCATCAAGGACAAGGCCGACTACGCCCGCAAGGGAATCGCCCGGGGTCGAAGTGTCGTCGTCGTGCAATACGCCGATGGCATTCTTTTCGTTGCGGAGAACCCCTCCCGTGCACTTCACAAGGTCAGTGAAATCTACGATCGCATCGCTTTCGCTGCCGTGGGCAAGTACAACGAGTTTGAGAACCTTCGGGTCGCCGGGGTGCGGCTGGCCGATGTGCGCGGCTATTCCTACGACCGGCGGGATGTCTCCGGCCGCGGACTCGCCAACGCCTACGCCCAAACCCTGGGCACAATCTTTACAGAGAACAACAAGCCCTATGAGGTCGAGATCGTGGTCGCGGAGGTGGGCGAGTCGGTCGAGGATGATCAGCTCTACCGACTGACGTTCGACGGTTCGGTCGGCGACGAGCACGGCTACGTCGCCATGGGTGGCCAGTCCGAGGCGATCTCCGACGCGCTCGAGGTCGCCTATTCAGACGGGATGGAGCTTGGCGAGGCGTTGCGCACCGCCGTACGCCTCCTCGGCGAACACGGCGCCGCCGAAACCCGCACCCTCGAGCCGGCTCAACTCGAAGTCGCCGTCCTGGATCGGACCCGAGACGCGCCCCGAAAGTTCAGACGCATCGCCAACTCGCGCCTCGCCGCCTTGCTTGCTGGCTGATCCGCGGAGGTAGGTGGTCATGGAGCGTCGGATCTTCGGGTTGGAGAACGAGTACGGCGTCACGTGCACGTTCAAGGGCCAACGCCGGCTCTCACCGGATGAGGTCGCGCGCTACTTGTTTCGGCGCGTGGTCTCGTGGGGTCGATCGTCCAACGTCTTCCTCCGCAACGGCGCTCGTCTTTACCTTGACGTCGGGAGCCACCCTGAGTACGCGACCCCAGAATGCGACTCGCTCATCGATCTCGTCACCCACGACAAGGCCGGCGAACGCATCCTCGAAGGCCTGCTCGTCGATGCGGAACGTCGTCTCCACGAGGAGGGCATCCCCGGCGACGTCTACTTGTTCAAGAACAACACAGACTCGGCTGGGAACTCATACGGGTGTCACGAGAACTACCTCGTGGGGCGCTCCGGGGATTTCGGGCGCCTGTCTGACATCTTGATCCCGTTCCTGGTCAGTCGGCAGATGATCTGCGGGGCCGGGAAGGTGTTGCAGACCCCGCGGGGCGCGGTCTTTTGCGTGAGTCAGCGCGCCGAGCACATCTGGGAGGGGGTCTCGTCCGCCACGACGCGCTCGCGCCCCATCATCAACACCCGTGACGAGCCACACGCTGACGCCGAGAAATACCGACGCCTTCATGTCATCGTCGGCGACTCGAACATGGCTGAGACCACGACGCTGCTCAAGGTCGGCTCGGCTGACCTGGTCCTGCAACTGATCGAGTCCGGCGTCGTCATGAGGGACCTCACCCTGGAGAACCCGATTCGGGCGATTCGGGAGATCTCCCACGACACGACCGGACGTCGCACCGTCCGATTAATCAACGGTCGCGAGGTGTCAGCGTTGGACATCCAGACCGAATACCTCACCCGGGCCTGCGACTTCGCCGCCCGCAGAGGCATCGACGAGGGTGTCACCAAGCAGGTGCTGGACCTCTGGGAGCGCACCCTGACCGCGGTCGAGAGCCAGAATTTCGGCCCCATCGAACGTGAGATCGACTGGGTCATCAAGAAGCGGCTCCTCGAACGCTACATGGTCAAGCACGACCTGCCCCTCGAGTCCCCGAGGATCGCCCAGCTCGACCTCGCGTATCACGACATCGATCGGCGTCGGGGGCTGTACACCTTGCTCGAACGCAAGGGTCAGGTGGAACGGGTAACCCGAGATCTCGACGTGTTTCAAGCCAAGTCCGTTCCTCCGCAGACGACCAGGGCCAAGCTCCGCGGCGAATTCATCAAGAAGGCTCAGGAGAACCGTCGGGACTTCACCGTCGACTGGGTCCATCTCAAGCTCAATGACCAAGCCCAGCGCACTGTGCTGTGCAAGGACCCATTTCGATCGGTCGACGAGCGGGTGGAACGCCTCATCGCCTCCATGTGAGAGGGACACCTGTCCTCCCGGGTTAGGGTTTGATCTCCCCCGATCGAGATGAGTTCACCCGTGCGCCGCCGTACCCCGCACCACCTCGCTCTTTCACTGACAGCGGTCGCCTTGGCGACGTTGATGAGTGCGTGTGGCGGCTCCTCCGCCGGATCAGCTGCCTCCCCGTCTGCGTCCGCCCCGGCCCCCATCGTGACCGCGGCCGGGCCGATCCCTGATGTGGAGGGTGGATTTGGGGAGACCCCCAAGATCACCATTCCAGAGGAAGACCCTGCCGATGCGCTCGTGACCAAGACCCTGGTCACCGGCTCGGGTCCCGTGGTCAAGGTCGGTGACCTCTTGATCGTCAACTACCTCGGGGAGACCTGGGATGACGGGAACGTCTTCGACTCCTCTTTCGGTCGCCCGACACCGACGTCCTTCGCCATCGGGGTCGGGAAAGTCATTCCCGGATGGGACGCGGCGCTGGTCGGGCAGACCGTGGGCAGTCGCGTCGTGATGGCGATCCCGCCGTCGCTCGGCTACGGCGAGGCCGGACAGCCCGACGCGAAGATCAGCGGCGACGACACCCTCGTCTTCGTGGTGGACATTCTCCGTGCCTATTCCGCCGGAGCAACGTCGGATTCCGGATCAACGCCCAGCAACCCCAACCTCACGGGGTTGCCGACGGTCAGCGGCTTCCCGGGGACTCGGCCGACCTTGACTGTGCCCGCGGGCAGTGCTCCTCCCACAGAGGTGACGACGGTGGTCCTGGCCCGCGGGGACGGGCCGCAGATCGTCGAAGGATCCTTCGTCGTGGTTCAGTACGAAGCCGTGACCTGGAACAACAATGCACTCGGATCCACTTGGTCTACAGGGCAGCCCCTAGGCGTCGCGGTGGGTGTCGAGGGTTCTGCAACTCCATTCGACAAGTTGGTCGGGATCCCGGTCGGTAGCCAAGTGCTTCTGCTGGTGCCGGCCGAACCCGCCGGCGATCCGGCGATCGACAGCACAGCCGTCGTTGTCGACATCATCGACGCGATCCCACCCACAAGCTGAAGAGAGTCCACGATGACCGACCTGAGCGAGAAGCCTGACATCGAGTTCCCGGGCGGCGAGCCGCCGACGGAGTTGTCGATTGCTGATGTGGTCGTGGGGACGGGAGCTGAGGCGGTTCCCGGTGGTCGGGTCCTCGTCCACTACGTCGGAGTCGACTTCGTGACCGGTGAGCAGTTCGACGCCTCGTGGGACCGCGGCGAGCCCATCGAGTTCCCGCTCAAGGGCCTGATCCAGGGCTGGCAGGACGGTATTCCCGGAATGCGCGTCGGCGGACGCCGTCAACTCGTCGTTCCTCCCGAGTTGGCGTATGGCCCAGCAAGCAGTGGCCACCGGCTGGGCGGTCAGACCCTGGTCTTCGTGATCGACTTGCTCGACGCCCACTGAATCCCCCTGAACGACGCACGGCACCAGGAGGTTGTGTGACTGCCAACAAGACCGAGCGCCTCCTCGAGGTACTGCTTTGTCTTTCCCAGGCACAACGACCGGTGACCAAACGGCAGTTGCGCGACGCCATCGAGGACTATTCCACAGCCGTCAGCGACGAAGCGTTCGAAAAGACCTTCGAGCGCGACAAGGCTGAGCTTCGCGATCTCGGCGTTCCCCTGGAGACGGTCAGCGGTGGGGACGAGGAGGGCTATCGCGTCGACCTGTCCGCACATGCCCTTCCGCCAGTGACCTTCACGAGTGCGGAGGCGGCACTGCTCGGCCTGGCCCGGCGAGTCTGGCACGCCGAAGGGGCGGCAGCTGCAGACCGAGCGCTGCGCAAGCTCGAGGCCGCTGGCGTAGACGTCGACCCCGGAGCGCTGTCCCTCGTGGAGCCAAGGTTGGCAGGTGGGGAGCAGGCATTCGGTCCGATTGCCCAGGCCATCGCCCGGCGGCAGGGGATCACGTTCGACCACAGACCGAGCGGTGCCACCACTTCTAAGTCTCGGCGCCTCCAGCCGTGGGGAGTCGTCAGCCGACGCGGGCGCTGGTATGTCGTCGGCCACGATCTTGATCGGGAGGCACCGCGAGCCTTCCGGCTCGACCGGATCGCCGGGTCCGTCCAGACGAACGGTCCCGCGGCCGCCTTCGACATTCCTCAGGATGCCGACATCTCCACCTTGGTCGCTGACCCATCGGCTGGCCGGGAAGCCCATCCGGCTCAGGTCCGGGTTCGGGAGGGAACTGGGCACAACCTGCGTCGGCGGGCTACTGGGGTGGTGTCCCTGGGCCAGGGCTGGGACCGACTCACTCTGACGACGCGCGACGACGAAGCGTTCGCCCGTGAGGTGCTGGCCTACGGGGTCGACGTTGTCGTGGAGGAGCCCAGCAGGACGCGCGAACTCGTCGTCGCGGCTCTGACGACCCTGGCGGGGAACACCTGATGGCCGGTGCTTCGGACCAACTCACGCGGTTGCTCACTCTCATCCCTTGGCTGGTCGCCCACCCAGGCGTCACCAAGGCAGAGGCTGCTCGCACCTTCGCGATCTCCGGTGCGCAGCTCGAGGCGGACCTCGAGCTTGCGGCGTGCGCCGAGGTCGGACGCGACACCCTCGCGAGCCTGGACATCGATTTCTGGGACGACGAGATCACGGTCATCGACGCGCAAAGTGTCGATCGCCCGATGCAGTTGCGGGTCGACGAGGCTGTCACCCTGCTCGTCGGTCTCCGGTCCCTCGCTGCTGTCCCCGGGCTGGCAGATCGGGAGGTGGTGGACCACGCCCTGGCCAAGGTCGAGGAGGCCATTGGGGTGTCAGCATCCACGGTCACCGGAGCCGGGACCGATTGGCCAGTCGCCGACGACGCGGTCGTCGGTGCCGTGCAGGATGCATTGGCCCGTGGGCGCCGGCTGCAACTTTCCTACTGGACACCGACCCGCGACGAAGTGTCTGAGCGCGCCGTCGACCCGATGCGCTTGGTGACCGTCGCCACCGCGGGCTACCTCCAGGGCTGGTGCCACTCAACCGAGGCAGTGCGCACCTTCAGGCTTGACCGCATCGTCTCCGTTGAGGTTCTTGAGGAACCCTCGGCCCCGCCTCTGGAGGCCGCGCTCTCCGACGTCGCTCAGGCAGGGGGGAACTGGCACGGCACCCCCACTGACCTTCTCGTGGTCCTAGACCTGGCACCACACGCGCGTTGGGTTATCGACTATCACCCTGTCGAGGCGGCCGTGGAGAACGCGGACGGCGGCCTGCGAGTCACCCTTCGAACACCGGAGTTGGCCTGGGCGCGCCGACTCGTCCTCCGGCTGGCGGGCGGGGCGACGGTGGTCGCACCCGAGTCTCTGGCGGCGGAGGTGCGGCTGACTGCCGCCGAGGCGCTAAGCGCATACGCCTGACCGCTCGGGTCGCAGTCGTGATCGTGGCCGCCAGGAGTCAAGGTCGGCGTCACCGATGCCGAAGCCCTGTGTGAGGACCAACCGCTCAATCATCGCTCTTCATTCGTTCGGCTCAGCCGCTTGTTCATCGTTCATCGCCGGTCCTCAGGGGAGGACCTGTCATGACCACGATCAAGGCCTCGTGCCCCACGTGTGGGGACGTCGACCTCAAGCCTGCCGATCTCCGGCTGGTCGTTTGCACGCGCACGGACTGGTCGACGTACGCCTTCGACTGCCCTGCCTGCGCCGATGAGGTCAAGAAGCCCGCCGATGAGGAGATCGTCGCGCTGCTCGTCTCCGGGGGAGTGCGCGCCCAGCAGTGGCACATTCCCGCTGAGGCGCTGGAGGAGCACGAGGGTCCCGCGTTGAGCTACGACGACCTCCTCGACTTCGCGCTGTGGCTGCACGGCCACGACACCGTGGTCCCCGCCGTACAACCCCTCCTGCACGCGCGCTGATCGAGCGCGCTCCTCGGCTGACCGGAGGCCACGAGGTACGCTGAGGGCGTCCGCAGACGAGAGGTTGCTCATGCCTAACCTGAAGCCGATCGAGATCGTCTTGATCCTGCTAGTCGTCGTGCTGCTGTTCGGCGCCAAGCGACTCCCGGACGCTGCCCGTGGACTCGGGCGCTCCCTGCGCATCTTCAAGGCCGAGACCAAGGGCCTGGTCAACGACGACGAAGCCGCTCCCCCCACGACCACAGTGCAACAAGTGACGCCCCCCGCGATCACCCCCGTGGACACGTCCCCGCCCGTTGGGGCTCCCGAGGCGTCTCCGGCGGCGGCACCGCCGGTCGATCCCGGCGCTCCCGTCGACCGCTGACGCGGCGCGCGCCCACCCGACACCAAATCGCCTAGGCCGTGGTCATGCTGCTGAGGCGGCGCCGGACCCCTCGGCCCACCGAGGGCCGAATGACGCTGACCGAGCACTTGCGCGAGCTTCGGCGCCGGATGGTCATCTCGGCTGTGGCGGTTGCCCTCGCGAGCATCATCGGCTGGGTCTTCTACGAGCCGATCTTCGCCTTCCTCAGGCACCCGGCAGACGTCGCCGTCGCTGAGTTGCAGGCCCAAGGGCAGAACGTCGGCATCAGTGTTATCGGCGGCGTGGGAAGCGCGTTCAGCCTTCAGCTCAAGCTCGCGGCCTATGTCGGCCTCGTCCTGTCCTCGCCGGTCTGGCTGTATCAGCTGTGGCGCTTCGTCACCCCCGGCATGCATCGTCACGAACGGCGCTGGGCCTTCGGCTTCATCGCGGCTGCGGTCCCGCTGTTCTGCCTGGGTATCGCCTTCGCCTACTGGGCCTTGCCCAAGGGTCTGGGGGTCCTGCTCGGGTTCACCCCCGATCAGACCGACAACCTGGTTCCATTGGACGACTATCTGACCTTCGTGCTCCGGATGTGCCTGTTCTTCGGGATCGGCTTCCTGCTGCCCGTGTTTCTCATCATGTTGAACGCCGCGGGGGTTGTGTCCGGCGCCACGTTGTGGGGCCGGTGGCGCGAGGTGGTCTTGGGCACCTGGATCTTCGCCGCCATCGCCACCCCGACGGGCGATGTGCTCAACCTCAGCCTGCTGGCTGTGCCCATCATGGGCCTGATCTTCATCGCGATGGGGCTTGCCTCCCTCAACGATCGGCGCCGCGGCAGGGGACGCCCGGTCTACGACGAGTGGGACGACGACGAGACCTCGACGCTGGATGCCACCCCAAGCGACCTCGACACCACCCCAAGCGACCTGAGCGAGTCCGCGGACTGAGGTCTGCGCTGCCGGTAGCGTCTCGGCCGTGACCCGAACCGTTGCCCTTCTGGTCAACCCGACCGCGGGCAAGGGCCGGGGCGAGGCGGAGGGCCGGATCGCCGCCGAGCGGCTGACTGCCGGAGGGGTCACGGTCGAGCGCCTCGTTGGGCCCGATGCGGAGGGTGCGCTTCGGCTTGGCCGCGAGGCCGTGGCCCGGGGAGTGGACGCGCTCGTCGCAGTGGGGGGCGACGGGATGATTCACCTCGCCCTTCAGTGTGTAGCCGGGACTTCGACTCCGTTGGGCGCCGTACCCGCAGGAACGGGAAATGACTTCGCGACCATGCTGGGCTTGCCCATCCACGACCCCGTGGCAGCTGCAGACATCGTCGCGGACGGCGTTGTGCGCGAGGTAGACGCGGCCAGACTCTCCTTCGGGGATGTGTCAGCCGGAGAGACCGGGCGTTGGTTCGCCGGAGTGATGTCTTCCGGATTCGACTCCGCCGTCAACGAGCGGGCCAATCAGATGCGCTGGCCCAGGGGCAAGGCGCGCTACAACGTGGCGATCATCGCCGAGCTCGGCGTGTTCTCTCCGATGGCTTTCACCGTGACCGTTGACGGGGTCACGATCGAGCGCGAGGCGATGCTCGTGGCCGTGGGCAACGGGATTTCCTACGGCGGAGGCATGAAGGTCTGCCCCGGAGCGCGCCTGGACGACGGGCTGTTGCACGTCACCGTGCTGGGGAAGGTGAGCAAGCCAGAGTTCTTGCGGGTCTTCCCCAGGGTCTACAAGGGAACTCACATCTCCCATCCGGCGGTCGAGGTACTCGTCGGCCGCGAGATCGGCCTGTCCGCCGAGGGAGCGATCAGCTATGCCGACGGCGAGCGGGTGGCGCCGCTGCCCGTGACCGCCACCTGTGTCCCAGGGGCACTTCGGATGCTCGTACCCGCAGGGACGGCCCTTCCGCGGCGGATCACCTAGCCTGGCCACATGGCCTCACCCGCGGAGCGCTACACCGCCTCGCAACGGAGGCAGACCGACTCCAACACACACCTCAGCCGGTTCCGGGCGACGTACGGATTCGAACTCGACGGCTTCCAGATCGATGCCTGCCAGGCACTCGAGAACGGTCACGGGGTGCTCGTCGCTGCGCCGACGGGATCGGGGAAGACTGTGGTGGGGGAGTTCGCTGTCAACCTGGCGTTGGCCGAGGGGCGCAAGTGCTTCTACACCACCCCGATCAAGGCGCTGTCGAACCAGAAATACGCAGATCTGGTCCGGGCGTACGGCTCCGACCACGTTGGGCTCCTGACCGGCGACAACTCCATCAACGGGGAAGCGCCAGTGGTCGTCATGACCACCGAAGTGCTCCGCAACATGCTTTATGCCGGGTCGTCGACGCTCGGGGACCTCGGCTATGTCGTCATGGACGAGGTGCACTACCTCGCAGACCGGTTCCGCGGGGCGGTCTGGGAAGAGGTGATCATCCACCTTGCTGAGTCCGTCCGGCTTGTCTCCTTGTCTGCGACCGTGAGCAACGCCGAGGAGTTCGGCGAGTGGCTCGAGGCCGTCCGGGGAGACACGACGGTCATCGTGGAGGAGCATCGGCCAGTGCCGCTCTGGCAACACGTAGTGGTGCGCAACCGGATGTATGACCTGTTCACCGACGGCGGGCAGGTCAATCCCGAGCTGGTGCGTCTTTCGCGTGACGAACAACGCTATGACCGGGTGGGGGACCGGCGTCCCCAGCGGGGCGGCCGCCGTCCCCGGCACCAGGACACCCCCAGCCGCGCGGACGTGATCGAACGCCTCGACCGTGAGGGCCTGCTGCCAGCGATCACCTTCATCTTCAGTCGAGTCGGGTGTGATGCCGCCGTCCAGCAGTGCCTGCGGGGCGGGTTGCGGCTCACGACCCACGAAGAACGCGAGCTCATCAAGGACCTGGTTGAACAGCGCTGCGCGGCGATCCCTGATGAGGACCTCAACGTCCTGGGCTACCACGAATGGCTGGAAGGTCTGATGCGTGGCCTGGCCGCCCATCACGCCGGCATGCTGCCGACCTTCAAAGAGGTGGTCGAGGAGCTCTTCGTGCGAGGTCTGGTTCGTGCGGTCTTTGCCACCGAGACGCTGGCCTTGGGCATCAATATGCCGGCACGGTCGGTGGTGCTGGAGAAGCTGTCGAAGTGGAACGGCGAGACCCATGCCGATGTCACCCCGGGGGAGTACACCCAGCTGACCGGACGCGCGGGACGCCGCGGGATCGATGTCGAAGGTCACGCCGTCGTGGTGTGGCAGCCCGGCCTCGACCCGCGATCTGTCGCAGGGTTGGCTTCCACGCGTACGTATCCGCTGCGCTCCTCGTTCCGGCCGTCGTACAACATGGCCGTCAACCTGACGGGCCAGTTCGGTCGAGACAAAGCACGGACGATCCTCGAGTCATCCTTCGCCCAGTTCCAAGCAGATCGAGCCGTGGTCGGCCTCGCGCGTCAAGTGACTCGCAACGAAGAGGGACTCGACGGATACGTCGAGGCGATGACCTGCCACCTTGGGGACTTCGAGGACTACGCCGCGCTCCGGCGCCAGCTCAAGGATCGCGAGGCAGAACTGGCCCGGTCAGGGTCAGCCCAACGACGGGCGGCGGCCGTCCGCTCGCTAGAAATCCTCAGGGTTGGTGACGTCATCCGCGTTCCATCCGGCCGTAACGCCGGCCTTGCCGTCGTCCTCGAGTTGGGTTTGCAGCCGGGGTCGGGCGAAGGCCCCAGGCCGTACGTACTCACGATGGACCGGCAGGCTCGCCGGCTGTCCATCGTCGACTTCCCGTCTCCAGTGGAGACCCTCGAACGGCTGCGGATCCCGAAGTCGTTCAACCCACGAGATGCCCGTGCCCGACGTGATCTGGCATCTACGATGCGGGCTAAGGTGCCGGACTCCAAGGCCAAGCGAGCGCCCCGCGGCCGAGCAGCAGCGGCAGACGACGAGGCGATCGCCCGTCTGCGGTCCGCCCTGCGTTCGCATCCCTGTCACGCGTGCGCCGAGCGCGAAGATCACGCTCGCTGGGCGGAACGCTACTGGCGGTTGCGCCGCGAGACCGACCAGTTGCGCAGCCGGATGGACAACCGGACGAACAGCATCGCCAGGCAGTTTGACCGGGTGTGTGAAGTCCTCCAGTCCTTGGGCTACTTGGCTGGTGACACAGTCACGGCCGAGGGAGCCAAGCTGGCGCGGCTCTACACCGAACTCGATCTGGTGGCCGCAGAGTGCCTGCGCGACGGGCTGTGGGACGACCTGGATCCGGCGGAGCTCGCGGCGTGCATCTCGGCCCTGGTCTTTGAGTCCAGGCAGCCCGACGACGCCACGCCCCCTCGACTCCCTGGCGGACGCACCCAGGAGGTCTTGGCTTCGATGGTCCGCGCTTGGGGGCGGCTCGACCAGCTCGAGACCGAGCACACACTCGACTACCTCCGCGAGATCGACTCCGGATTCGCCTGGGCGACCTGGCGCTGGGCGTCAGGTGCGCGGTTGGAGTTCGTGCTGGAGGAGAGCGACCTGACTGCCGGAGACTTCGTCCGTTGGACCAAGCAGGTGCTCGACCTCCTCGACCAGGTTTCCCAGGCTTCGGACGGGAAGCTGCGGGTGGCCGCCGATGCTGCGTCGCAGATGATGCGCCGGGGCGTGGTGGCGTACTCCTCGCTGGGCTGAGAGGCTTCACCAGAGAGGCTGGCATCCGCCCTCGGGTGCTGGCGACCTACGGGAGCGTAGGTTACGCTTCCGTAGGAAACGCCCCCTTGATCGTTGCTGGAGGACTTGTGACCATCGCGCCGACGTCGACGTACACCACGACTGAGCTCTTGCTCGAGCTCGAGCCGTTCGTCGCCAAAGAGGTCGATCGGCACCACGGCATCGCCAAGGAGTGGTTCCCACACACCTACATCCCGTGGTCCTTGGGCACCGACTTCGATGGCCCGCTCGAAGGTCAGGCCTGGTCTCCGGATCAGTCCCAGCTGTCTGAGGCTGCGCGCGTGTCTTTGTTCGTCAATCTCCTCACTGAGGACAATCTGCCGAGCTATCACGCGCAGATTGCCGACATCTTCGGGCGCGACGGCGCCTGGGGCACGTGGGTGCACCGCTGGACGGCCGAGGAGGGTCGGCACGGCGTCGCCATCCGCGACTACCTGACGGTCACGCGAGCGGTCGATCCTGTCGAGCTTGAGCGCGCCCGCATGGTGCACATGGAGACCGGCTTCGAGAGCGACTACGGCGATGACATGATCCGCGGCCTGGCCTATGTGTCCTTCCAGGAGCTCGCCACCCGGGTGTCGCACCGCAACACCGGTGCCGCCTCGGGCGACCCGGTCTGTGAGGCGCTGATGTCGCGCATTGCCACGGACGAGAACCTGCACATGATCTTCTATCGGAACGTGCTCGGCGCCACCCTCGAGCTCGACCCCAACGGCACCATGCGCGCGATCACGGACGTGGTGAAGTCCTTCCAGATGCCGGGGCACTCCATCGATGGTTTCCTCCGCAAGTCCGCCGTCATCGCCAACGCCGGGATCTACGACGTACGCCAGCACAAGGACCAGGTGCTGGCGCCCGTCTTGCGGCAGTGGAAGGTCTGGGACCTCGAGGGACTCGACAGCGTCGGTGAGCAGGCACGGCTTGAGCTCGACGAGTTCCTGGAGGAGCTTGAGGTGGCTGCTTTGCGATTCGAGGATCGCAAAGCTGCGCGTGAGGCACGCCGGGCTGCCCAAGCCTGAACTCCCGCACTAGCGGAACCTGGATCAGAGAGCCTTTCGAAGGCGTACGCCCGGGCTGCCGACGTGGATCGTGGTGCCGTCCGGCAGCACCTTGTCGTATTCGTCGAGGTATGGGCCAACGACCGCGTAGCCGCTGCGAAGGTAGAGGTCGCGAGCCCGGGGATTGTCATCGTCGACGCCCATCTCAAGGAACAGATGACCACGATCCCGAGCTCGGCGCTCCGCCTCTGCTAGACCCAGAGCACCAAAGCCGCGGTTCCGGTAGTCGGGGTCGACCGATCCAAGCCAGAGCCACCGAGTGCCGTCAGTGCTGTGGGACCAATCGAGGACAGCTTTCCCGACGATCCGATCACCGACTTCGATGACGAGAAAGTCGACCTGCCCCGACTCTCCACGCGCGAGATACCGCCGCCACTCCTCGCGTTGATCCTCAGACGAGGCCCAGGCCATCGACTCCACATCGCCAGAGCGACCGTCACGGATTTGTGGCGCCTCATTCACCTGGCTGACTATTCCGAACACAAGGAACCAACGTCTAGTCGATGGCCGGCTCAGACCGGCGCCGGGCAGGCACGAAGGACACTCGACCGGGTCAACTAGAACGGCGGGGTGTCTTCGGGTCTGGCTGGTGAATCGGGCCGATGTCGACCCGGGGGCTCGGGACCGGCGATGAGGTCCATGGTGCCGACTTCGATGCGTCGTCCGGTGGGGGTGGTCCAGGTCAGGCGTCCGTCACGGTGGTTGGTGAGGGTCCAGCCTGGGGCTTGGTGTTTGAGGTGGTGGTGGTGCACGCACAGGGGGGCCAGGTTGCAGCTGCAGGTGGGGCCTTCGGGATAGCGGAGGGTGTGGTCGAGTTCGCATCTGCGCGAGGGGCGGGCGCAGCCTGGGAACACACAGACCCGGTGCCGGACGCGGAGCAGGTTCTTCAACCGCTCGGGTGGGTCGTAGGGGCCGGGGCCTTCGAGGCGGTGGGTGTCGGCGCCTGGGCAGGTCTGATCAACGGCGATCGCACCGTCCACGGTCCCGCCGGTGTGTTCGGCGAGGTCGAGGAGGTCGCGCAGGGTGTCGGCGGTGACTGGTCCCAGGCCAGCGATCTCACCAGGCGACCCGTCGGAGTCATCCAGCCCGCCCGGTCCTGAATCACCAGAGCCACCAGATCCGCCTGAGCCACCGGGGTTGCGTCGTCCGTCGACGATGACGTGCACGTTGACTGGCGTGGGGGGCTGGATGGTTCCGTTTGGGCGGATGCCTGCTCCGAGGAGGAGGTCGACGAACACATCCGCTCGTTTGGCGTCCATGCTGCGGGGGTCACGGACACCGTCGACGTCGACTGGGAGGTTGTGGGCGAGGCAGTTGAGGTGTTCGTAGGCGGCGAGGGCGGCTGCGGCGGGGAGCTGGGCGGCCAGGCACGCGATCCCATCAACGGGGGGATCCAAGCGGACGGACCGTTCGGTCTTGGCTTTGGTTTCCCGTTTGCGGGTCACCTCGGGGTCCAGGCGTTGGGCGAGGTCCCGGGCCACCCGGCCGAGGTAGGCGGGGGTGGCTTTCGCACTGACCGCGATCACCTCCTCGGTGCTGAGGACCCCCAGGGTGGCTGGGTCGGCGGTTCCGAGGCCAGCCAGGACGGGTCGCCCGGCCCGGTCCAACAAGCGCTGTTCGAGGGTGGCGCAGTCTGCTGGGTCCAGGACGGCGGTGGCATCGAGGACCTTCAGCACCGCGGGGAC
>JANPBY010000100.1:0-5915 GCA_031430645.1 Actinomycetes bacterium | reverse complement strand
GCCCAGGCGTGGGAGCGAGTCTCGCGGTGGGTCGCAGCCCGCCAGCAGCAAGCCCTGCTCCGGGTGACTGGCGTCGAGGAACGCCGCGATGCCCCCTACTCCACCGTCGACACCAGCACCGAGGAGGCCCGGATCGGGTTGGGGCTGACCCCGGGGCAGGTTGAACGCCGCACCACGATCGCCCGTGAGCTGGCCCTACGTCTACCGTTGACCGCGGCCGCTTTGGAGGCCGGGCAGATCTCCACCGGCCACGTCCACATCTTGGTGGACTTGCTTGAGGGCCGCAGTGTTGAGGTCGCCGCCCAGGTCGAGGCCCGGGTCCTCGTTCGTGCCCCGCATCAGGCGCTGCCTGCGTTCAGGCGATGCGTGCGCCGGGCGTTGATCCGCTTCGACCCCCTCGGGGAAGCCCTGTCCCACCTGCAAACCGCCAGCGAGCGCGGCGTCGTGCGCTACGACGACCCCGACAGCGGGCTGTGCACCCTGGTCGCGACGATGCCGGTCATTGACGGGCTGATCGTGTGGAACACCCTGGACGCCAACGCCAGACGCGACCTGGCCCACGACAAAGAGCGCCGCACCGAGCCTGGGCGGTTGCCCTCACTCGGTGCCTATCGGGTGGACACCTTGGTGCGCTGGGCGCAGGAAGACCTCGCCCACGTCGGGGCACCACGCCCACAGCGCCGTCCGGTCGAGGTCCATGTCGTCATCGACCTGCCCCCCCTGCTCGGGCTGGCGGACAACCCCGCCGAGATCCCTGGCCACGGCCCGCTCCCAGCCCCGATCGCCCGCCTGCTCACCGAGGACGCCGAATGGCGCCGACTGGTCACCGACCCAGTCACCGGACACCTCCTCGACTACGGCCACACCACCTACGCCCCGCCGCAGCGGCTCCGGGACTATGTCTTGGCCCGCGACCGGTTGTGCGTCGGACCGCACTGCGAACGCCCCGCTCATCACGGCCAGCTCGACCACCTCGATGCGTTCCCCCGGAAAGACGGACATCCCGACCCGGGTGGCGGAGCTCCACCCGGTGATCCACCCAGCAGCAGCCTGCCCCGCAATGGTGGGCGTACCGCAGCCGCAAACCTGCGACCCGAATGCACCTGGCATCACCTCATCAAGACCCATCACGGGTGGGAGGTCCAGGCCCGGTCCGACGGCTCACTGCTCTGGACCAGCCCCGCTGGACGCGCTTATGTCATCCCCGCGCGCCCTGTGCTGCCCGACTGAGACCTCGTTTCCGGTCGACTAAATCGCCCAACCTGTCAACCTGTGAGGGCATCCCGAACGAGTGGAGGCCATGAGCGAAATCGGATCACGCCGATCAGCCGACAGCGCTGAGCTATCGGCTGAGGACCACGTGATCCACCTCAGGTCGACCGAACGGTTCGAAGCCTTCTACATCCGCGAGCTCCCCTCACTGGTTGCCTTGGCCCGCGCCCTGACCGGTGCCCCCGGTTCCGCGGAAGATCTCGCCCAGGAAGCCATGATCGCGGCCTATCGCCGATGGGACGAGGTCGCCGCACTCGACGTACCGGCCATGTGGGTTCGTCGGGTCTGCGCCAATCTCGCCACCTCGCAGCTTCGTCGGCGTGGGGTTGAAACGCGGGCGCTGCTACGCCTCGGCAACCGCCGACAGCAGCACACCGAGCTCGCTCCAGCCGACGACGACTTCTGGGCCTCCGTGCGCAAGCTCCCTAAACGTCAGGCCCAAGTCATTGCCTTGCACTACGTCTATGACATGTATGTCTCCGACATCGCCCTCACCCTCGAATGCTCCGACAGCACAGTGAAGGCGCATCTTGTGCGGGGACGTTCTGCCCTCGCGCAACAACTTGGCTTCGAGGAAGGGGCGCAGTCATGACGGTCGATTCAGCCGGCCGATCAGCGGCCGCCGCCCTGCACCGTGCCACCCACAAGGACCTGGAGGTCCACGCCATGCTCGACCAACTGCAGCACGACAGCCGTCGCAACAAGGGAATCGAACTCGCTGCACTGGTGGGCGCCGCGGCACTCCTGGTCGGCGTCGGGTGGATGTTCCTCCGCCCGGCCGATCAAGCAACAGTCATCCCCGGAGGCACAGTCTTCGGCGCCTCGGCTACCCCTGTCGACTTGGGCAAGTGCTGCACCGACGTTGCTGCCGGGGACTATCTCCTACCGCTCGAGGTCCCCTTTACCGTGTCACTCCCCGCAGACTGGAGCCTCAGCGGCCAAGAAGAATCCACCGACCGCGGTTGGGTCTGGCTTGA
Organism: Actinomycetes bacterium; assembly: GCA_031430645.1. GTDB lineage: Bacteria > Actinomycetota > Actinomycetes > DATJPE01 > DATJPE01 > JANPBY01. The sequence goes on along the minus strand of JANPBY010000100.1, from coordinate 3,666 downwards.
TGTCGACCTGCGGAGCCCCGCAGACGCTGGGGTCTTTGTCGTGATGGACCCCCAGGGCTCCTTGCCGACTGAAGGTCGAGTACCCGACCCATCTGCCGGCACCACAGCCGAGACGATGGCCATGTGGTTGGCCCAGCGGCCCTACCTGAAGAACACTGACGTCCTCAGCACGACTGTGTCCGATCTGCCCGCCTGGCAAGTTGACGTCCAGCTCCGCGACAACGTCAAGCCGACCATGACCTGCCAGCCCGACATCCTGGACTGCATGCCCATGATCTTGCTGCCGTTCGGAGAGAACGCCACAGGGATCACCAACGGACAGAGTGGCCGGATGATCTTCGTTGAGCTGCCTAGTGACCGCGTCATCTGGGTCTACGCAACCGGCAGCGGCGACCTCAACACGATCCTCGATCAGGCACAACCAGTCATCGACAGCCTGGCCTTCGACACCTCGGGACTCTGACCAGGCTCTTACGGTCCCCTCACCAAGCGTGCGCCCGAGGGGCGCGCGCTTGGCATGCCCGGCATGCTGCACCCATGGCAATCACGATGTATGGCACGTCCTGGTGTTCGGACTGCAAGCGGGCCAAGCAGTTCCTCGGTGAGCAACGCGTCCAGTACGACTACGTGGACGTCGATGCCGACGCCGCCGGGCGCGCGGTCGTCCAGTCCTACAACGACGGCAAGGACATCATCCCGACCATCGTCTTCGAGGACGGAAGCTTCCTGGTTGAGCCGAGCAACGCCGAGCTGGCAGCCAAGCTCGGTCTGCAGAGCGAGGCCCAGCGCGGCTTCTACGACCTGATCGTGATCGGCTCAGGACCGGCCGGCCTGACTGCAGCGCTCTACGCGGCGCGCGAGGGTATGGCGGTCCTTGTCATCGAGCGCGGCGGCGTCGGCGGACAGGCGGGGATGACCGAGCGCCTGGACAACTTCCCAGGATTTCCCGAAGGAGTCACGGGCGAGGAGTTCGCTGATCGGCTCCGCCAGCAAGCCGAACGGTTCGGGGTGGAGATCCTCCCGGCTCAAGATGTGACCGGGGTGGGCGTCGACGGGACCTATCGAACGGTCACAACCGGAGACGGCCGCACGTATGCTGCCTTCGCCGTACTTCTCGCCCTCGGATCCACCTACCGTCGCCTCGGCATCGACGGCGAGGACGACCTGATCGGTGCCGGAGTTCACTTCTGTGCGACGTGTGACGGTGCGTTCTATCGCGGACGCAAGGTCGCCGTCATCGGCGGCGGCAACAGCGCCGGCGAGGAGAGCATCTTCCTCACGCGCTTCGTCTCCGACGTCACCATCATCACCCGTGACCCGGCGCTGACGGCCAGCCAGGTTGTCGCTCTGAAGGTGGAGGAGAACCCGCAGATCTCCGTCGTCACCGACGCCTTGCCCATCGCGTACGCCACCGAGGGCGGCAAGGTCGTCGGCATGGTGGTTGAGCGCAACGGGGTCCGCGAGACGATCCCGGCCGAGGGGATCTTCGTCTTCATCGGCCTCAGCCCGAACAGCGGCCTGGTGGCAGACCTAGTCGCGCTCGATCCGGCCGGATTCGTGCTCTCCGACCTGGGGATGCAGACCGATGTCCCGGGCATCTTCGTGGCCGGTGACGTACGCAGCGGCTCCACCAAGCAAGCGGCCAGCGCGGCCGGCGAAGGTGCTGCGGCGGCACTGGCAATACGGCGGTACGTCGATCCGCTGGCCAGCGGAATGCGGTCGATGACTGTGGACTCTGTCTCCGCGTGATGTCGGTGGTGCGGCCGGTCGGACAGACTGAGGGGCATGACCGACGGCGAGGCGACGACGACCTCCTTCGATGCGGCAGGCACCGAGCTCTACGGTCTTGATCTCGCGCAGTTCATCCCGGCCCGCGACGACGTCGTCAGAACTCTCAAGGCCGCCGGCGACGACGCTTCTGCGCGGCAGGTCAAGGCCCTCAAGAAGCCTTCGCTGGCTGCCTGGGCGCTCAACCAGCTGGTCCGCGAGGATCGCGTGCAGGTCGACGCGCTCCTCGCGCTCGGTGGCGAGCTTCGGGTGGCGCAGACCTCGCTCGCAGGCGATGAGCTACGGGCGTTGACCGGGCAGCGAGTCCGGGTCGTCCGCGCGCTCGCTCACCGCACCGCGGATATCGCCGCAGCCGCTGGCCACCTGCTCTCCAACACTGTCTTCGATCAGGTGGCACGGAGCCTGGATGCCGCGCTGACTGACCCGGACGCCGCGGCCGCACTGATCGAGGGCCACCTCGTGACCGATCTGTCGTACGCCGGGCTCGGGGACACCGGCGCGGCACTCAGCCATCCGCCCCTCACCGTCGTACGGACGACTGCGGAAGGCTCGAACTCACGTGCGGCCCATCGCAAGCGGCTGCAAGCGGCCGAGCAGGCTGCCGCAGTCGCTGCCACCGGCCTCGAGACTGCTGAAGAGAGCCTGGTCCGGGCGCGGGAGGCAGCTGACGCGGCCAACCTCCGAGCCGCTGCGGCACAGGAAACCCTGACCGCCGCCCAGGCCGAGCTCGACGATGCCACCAAGTCCGAGCAGGTCGCCGAGCGCGCCCTCGCACTTGCCGACCAGACCTTTGACCGGGCTGGTGCGCGGCTCGCCGATGCGCACGCGCGCCTCGAGGACCTCCGCCGTTGAATCACCGGAAAGTCCCTCGACCGGTGTAACCATCGCTGCGGCTCGAAGCTGTGACTCATTGACATGATCGTTGACCGGCAGCCCCACGCCGTCGAGACTTCGCTCGTCATAACTCCGGGGGCGGAGGCAGCCAAGGTGGACGAGTACACCGCCTTCTATCGAGCGGAGTTCCGCCCGGTCGCTCGCACCGTCTATCTGATCGTCCACGACACCCAGCGCGCCGAGGACATCACCCAGGAAGCCTTCCTCAAGCTCCTCCAACACTGGGCGAAGGTTTCGCGGTACGAGCGCCCAGGCGCATGGGTTCGTCGCGTGGCTATCAGATTGGCGACCAAGCAGGTACGTCGCGAGCGCCTGCGCGGTTTCCTGGAGCGCGACGTCACTCCCCCCGCTCCAGCGGGACCGGCGGACCTCGACCTGATGCGAGCCGTCGCCCAACTTCCACCACAACAACGCGCTGCCGTTGTGCTCTTCTACTTCGAGGACCGTCCGATAGTCGAGATCGTGGACCTCCTGGGCTGCACAACCTCAGCCGCCAAGGTCTGGTTGCACCGAGCCCGGCACACTCTCGCCGAGCTCCTCACCGAGGAGGTGACCGAGGATGCCTCTTGAGGACCGCCTCCGAGACGGTTTCACGCAAGCTGCTGGAGCAGTGACGCCCAATATCGAGGACCGCCTGCTACGTACGCAGACCAGCTTCCGTCGGCGTCGCTTGGTCCGGCGAACAACTCTCGCCACGACACTGTCGTTGCTCGTGGCAGGAGCCTTCGTTGTGGCACCGCAAGTGATCGACGGTCTTTCCCTCGGCGCCGACGCACCCCCCGCGACGACCGTCCCTTCGCCCTCACCGTCGGACCTGGCGCTCACCGGCACGTGGGTTACTCCCGTGGTCACTCAACTAGATGTCACTGCCGCCCTGCAGGACGCTGGCCTGCTCGCCTCTGCCGACACGGTCATTACGAACATGGGCTTTCCGACGGCATGGACACTCACGTTCACCGACGCAACCTTCAGCGTCACGTCCTC
>JANPBY010000099.1:0-6149 GCA_031430645.1 Actinomycetes bacterium | reverse complement strand
GGGGCGGGTGTGGTGGAGCCACCAGAGACCGACGAAGGGCAGAACGAGGGGTACGAAGCCGTAGCCGAGGCCGAACCCGGTCCACACCGAGGCGTCCGGGAACGCCTCGGGGAACGCCAAACTGATCGCCCCGACGAACAGAACACCCACGAGCTCGATGCCGATCGCCACCGTGGCCACGCGCCGGGAGGCCGCATCCCCCCGGGCCAGCGACACCGTGGCGACGATGTAGACGACCGCCGCAAAGAGGGACAACAGATAAGCCAGTGGCGCATCGCCGAACCTACTGGCGATCTGCACGACTGACCGGGCGGTGGCAGCAACGGCGAACACCCCGTAGACCGCGACGAGGACGCGCCCGAACCCGCGACCGGTCGACCGCGGTTCGCCCGTCGGAGCGTCGGCCTCAGCCACCGGAACCCGTAAAGACGACAGGACCAGCCCACACCTGCTGCACCCGGACCACCATGATCGGCACGACAAGGAACGCCACGGCGAGCACCGCCGTGCCCGAACGGCTCCGCTCCCCCCGGGCCCAGGCGGCAGCAGCCGGCAAAATGAGGACGAGTCCGAGCAGGTAGCCGACGAACTCGGCTCGCGCGAGGTCCTGGTCGGTCCCCACCATCTGCACGACCCCACCGATGAGGAGGCCGATCAGCAACAACTCGAGCAGAACTCCCCCGACGAGCAGGGCGCGGGATGGCAGTCGATCGAAGGCGACCAGGGCGAAAGCCCATACCGCTAGCACCAACGAGACGACGATGATCGCCGTTGCATAGGGGCCGGTCACACCCCCGAGTCTCCCACTCCCTAGGAGCTCCGGCCGTCCGCCCCGAGCGCCGCCGCCGCCAGGACGCAGCCCTCCACCGAGGGTGGGCCGACGACGTGAGCGAGCACCTCGCCGTCCGGACGTACGACAAAAGCGGACACGTCATCCGTCGACTCGATGCCCGCAGCGCGACAGAAGGCCGAGACGTCGGTGTAGGCCGTGAACGTCCGGGCGGGCACCTCGGGCACGCCGATTCCCGTGGCCATCCCCCCGTCGATGAGCCGTCGCGCCGCCCGGTAGCGCCGGCCCAGGACGGGCACCTCGATTACCAGCGACGGGGCCGCCGGGTCGAGGCCGAGGAGTGAGGGCGCCACCCCAGCCTCGGCGACCGCCCAGCTGATCCAGTCGTCCACCTGGGCCTGATGCCGCTGGTGGAAGGCACACACGACCAACGTCAAAGGCGTGGGCAACTCACGGGGCAGCTCCAGCTCGTCACCGGCCAGCGACCGTACGGCGAGCACGGGAAAGGGTGCCATCTCAGGCCAGCCGGTCCCTCTCGCGACCTTGCCCCGAATCCCCGAAGTCCCCGAGATCCCCGCGAAGCAACTGCTCGGAGAGCTCGTCCACCTTCGTCCAGATCAACGAGCGGACCTCGGGGGCGTTCATCTCCCCCAGGTGCGTGACCCGACCGAGGATCAACTGCTCGATCGGCAGGTCGGGGTAGGAACGCAGGTGCTGGCCGTACTCAGCCTGAGACGCGATAAGCACGTTGGTGACGCCGGGCACGTCGATGTGGGCGGCGACGTACGGGCTGATGACCATCTCGTGGCTGCTGTAGACGTTGGTCACCCGGTCGCCGATCGAGGGCAGATCCTCGTGCAAGGCGTTCAAGAAGTCCGACCCCGCGGCCATGTCGGTGAGACCTGGGGCGAGGTCGCGCCCGGTCCGCCGGAGCAGGTCGGACACTCGACCGGCAGTGCGCGAACCGTTCCAGGGGGCGCCGACGGAGATGACGTGCAGGACTTGCTCGGGGTGATCGATGGCATAGCGCAGCGAGGCCAGCGCACCTTGGGAGTGGCCGACGAGCACGACGGGGGCGTACGGCTGCCGGCCCTGCGCCGCCAGACCCTTTTGGATGTCGCTGGCGATGTGCTCCTGGGACCGGGCCAGCGGGATCGACAACCCGAAGTTGGCCAAGGTGATGAGGAAGGCGTTGGGGTGGCGTTCCAGGACGCGACGCATCATGACCGCGGCCGCCACACCCTTGATGGCGGTCCCGGCCACGAACGGCACGGCGATGGGCACGCGTCCCCCTCTGGTCCGTTGACCCTGGTGTTGTTCTCGGCTGACGTACCCGCCAGGTCAAGCAAGTCGGTGACGTCTCACCGACATCCTGCCGACACCGGCCGTTCACCGCCTCCCGGGAGGGGTGCGGGCGTGTCGGAACCGTCCCTCCACTGAAGGGACGGACCAGGTCCTACCCCTGCGCGACCCGAGCCCCCACAACGGCCTCGCCCCACTCCTCGGCGCGGAGATCCTCGCCTTCGAGCAGGTGGTTGTGCCGGTCGACGAGGAAGCTCTCCGGCGGGCATACCAGGGCGCAGCCGTGCTCGGTCAGCCGACGGGCGATGCCCTTGGAGGCGCGGCCGGTGAACACCGCCGGGCCGTTGGCCCGGGTGTCGAAGGCAGCTGCCGGCCGCTCGGCCAGGGCGCCGATGGTGAGGAACCAGTCGCGCAGGCCGGAACCTTCGGTGTCGGGTTCGAGGGTCAGGTCGCTGCCCGGCTTCTCAGCTGCCTCGCGCGCCGAGGCCCGGGTGGTCCCCGACGTCATAGCGTGGGCGTGGGTCGGGCCTCCCACCACGAGCAAGTCGGCCGCGGCTACCTGCTCACGAGTGACCTCGTGCACCGAGACGCAGTCGACCTCGGCGTTTCCCGCCGAGCGGAGACCCTCGGCGATCCGGTTGGCGACCGTGTGGGTGTTGCCATACATGGACTCATAGACGACCAACGCGCGCACCGCAGACTCCCTTGCTCAGGCCCATTTCAGGCTGGTTCCAGGCTCCCCCTTGCGCCGCGCGCGCCGCCAGGGTCCTACGTCCCGAGCCGGGGCGACCCCTGCCCCTGCCTCGCACGCGCCGTCGCCCTCACGGGCCTTGGGCGTGGCAGGGTCAACCCGTAGCTGTCGATCGGGTGGTGGTCACTCGGCCGGCGAGGCTGAGCCCCCATTGCTCAGCACGGTCGGCCTCCCCGTCCAGGAGATGGTTGTGGAGGTCGACGCGAAAACTCTCGGCGGGCTCGGCCAGGACGCAGCCGTGGTTGACCAGCCGATCGGCGATCCCCTTCGAGGCGCGTCCGGTGAGGACCGCCGGCCCCGAGATCCGAGTGTCGAACGCCGCTGCGAGCGTCCCCGAGGTCACCTCGACGGTCTGGAACCACCCCCGAAGGCATGGACCTTCAGTGTCGCTCTCGAAGTCGAGCTCGCTGCCCGGCTTTGCGGCAGCCGTACGGGCTGACTCACGCGAGGACGTCGTGGTCATGGAGTGCACATGCGTCGGGCCTCCGACGACGAGGAGGTCGGCCGCTGCGACCAAGGCGCGAGTGACGTCATGGACCGAGACGACGGTGGCGTCCACGGCGGGGCGCAGGCCGACGGCGATGCGGTCGGCGACCACGTGAGTGTTGCCATACATGGACTCAAAGACGATCAGGGCACGCATCGCGAGGCTCCTTTCTCGGCAGCCCCAGGATGTGCGCGTCGGTGGTCCCCTGACAAGAGCCGAACGTCCCCCCGCGCGAGTCCTTGCGTCCGACCCATGGCGGGCTATCCGCCACGTTGGGTCGGCCGCAAGGCTGGCGCCCCCTCCGGCCGTTTGGCATATTTTGATGGATGAAATAGCGCTAACTTGCGGGATGCGTGCGGTACATTCTGTGGATTAGCGCACCAGGACGGAGGCGTGCGGATGGTCTACACCGCTCGGGTCGTCGACGCGGAACTCACCCGACGGCTCGCAGCCGTGGGTGCCGTACTTGTGGAAGGCCCCAAGTCGTGCGGCAAGACCGAGACGGCGCTTCAAATCGCCTCGAGCGTCGTACGGCTCGACGTGGACGCCAGAGCGCGGGCGGTCGCCGAGCTGGACCCGTCGCTCCTCCTCGACGGCGCGGCCCCACGCCTCATCGACGAGTGGCAGCTCGAGCCGAGGCTCTGGAACCACGTCCGTAGGGCAGTTGACGACCGACAGAAGCCCGGCCAGTTCATCCTCACGGGATCTTCCGTGCCTTCTGACGATGTCTCACGACACTCCGGCGCCGGCCGTTTCTCGACCCTTCGGATGAGACCGATGTCGCTGTTCGAGTCAGGCCACAGCACCGGCGAGATCTCACTCGCTGCCCTCATGCGCTCCGATGAGCCTCGATCTCCAGAAAGCCCGCTGGACCTGCGTGGCATCGCGGAGAGAATCACGGTGGGTGGGTGGCCCGCTCAGCAGCATGCGAGTGCTTCCGAGGGCGCACAGGCCGCACGGGACTACCTGGAGCAGATCCGGCACGTGGACGTTGCACGACTGGAGGGCGTCCGCCGAGATCCCGCACGAGTGGGGCGACTCCTTGCGGCACTCGCCCGAAACGTAGCCACCGCGGCATCGATAACGACCCTCGCCGCTGACACGGGCGGGGAGAGCGGACCGCTCGACCGGGCCACGGTGTCGGACTACCTCGATGCACTGGAACGACTCATGGTGGTCGAGAACCAGCCGGCCTGGGCTCCGCACCTGCGCTCCCGATCAGTCCTGAGAACGTCACCCACGCGTCACTTCACCGACCCGTCGCTGGCCGTCGCCGCCCTGCGTGGCAGCCCGGACCGTTTGCTCGGAGATCCGGAACTCTTCGGACTGCTCTTCGAGTCCATGGTCATTCGAGACCTCCGCGTCCTCGCCCAACCGCTGGGCGGAGAGGTGCTTCACTACCGCGACAGCAATGGTCTCGAGGTCGACGCAATCGTCCAGTTGACCGGCGGAACCTGGGCGGCGTTCGAGGTCAAGCTAGGACATTCGCACGTGGACCGCGCTGCCGCGACGCTGACGAGATTCGCGGCGACAGTGAACACCAAGACCCTCGGCCCGCCGGCGGCGCTCGGGGTCATCACCGCTACCGGCTACGGCTATCGACGCCCTGACGGTGTCAGCGTGATCCCCCTCGGTGCGCTTGGGCCCTGACCACCGCGATGCGCCCTTGCGTCCGACCCACCGAGCGCTATAGGCCACGTTGGGGCGGACGCAACGGATAGCGTGGGCGGGGAGGCATCGTGCGGGTTCTCTATGTGTGCACTGCGAACATCTGCCGGTCGCCCTCGGCGCAGCAGGTGCTTCGTGCGGCGGTTGCGGACGTGCCGCAGCTGGCCGGGATCGAGGTGGCTTCAGCGGGTACGGCTGCGCGGCTCGGCGCACCCGGTTGCACGGCGGCGCCGGCCCTGGCCAGGTACGCGCACGATCACCAGTCGCAGCCGCTGACCGCCGAGCTCCTGGCCTGGGCGGACCTGGTCCTGCCCGCCGCGCGCGAGCAGCGTTCGACGATCCTCGGGCTGGCCCCGACCTCCCGGACCCGCACCTTCACGATCCGCCAGGCCGGCCGGATCGCCGACTGGCTCGTGGACGCAGGCATGGTCACGGCGGCGCGGGAACGGGGTCACGGCGCCAGGCATGCGGTCTCGTGGGCCGAGCGGTTCCCTCCGGGAGACCCCCGGCGGGACGTACAGTCCCTGCCCGACGATCCGGTTCAACGCTGGCCGTGGCTGGTGAGCGAACTGGACGCCGCCCGCGGCCAGGCGGGCGCGCCGCCCAAGGACGAGGGCCATCCAGACGACGTACCGGACCCGCACGTCCTCGGCACCGGTCTGCATGCACTCGCCTACGAGCAGATCAAGGCCTCGACGGACGCGCTCGCCCGGCTGCTCCGCGAGGTCGCCGGCTAGTACGGCTTCGCGGTCACCCGGTCCCGACGCAACTGAACGGCTCGCACCACGTGCCAGATCACGGCCGCTCCCAGCACGCCGATCAGCAGCGTGGCCATGAAGTTCACGACGGAGTCGACGAGGAGCAGCTCGGCGCTCGCCGGTCCAGTTGGAAGGACTCGAGCAACCATGAGCTGCGCGGTCGACCAGCTCGCCCAACCCAGCAGCGCAATCGCCAGTCCCCACCGGATCGCGGGCCGTACGGGCTCCGCCGCGCCCTCAGGAGCTGTCTCCTGCCACCACCGACGCAGGAACCACGCCAGACACACCAGTCCCGCGATCGAGAACGCGAGGTGCAGCCAACGGGTGACCTGCAAGCCGTAGACGCGGTGGTACACGTGCGCCATCAACTCGTTCATGCGCTTGGTAGCGGCG